>JBCCTV010000001.1:0-74383 GCA_039197915.1 Pseudomonadota bacterium
CCAACTCCTTTGGCCTGAGGATAGGATTGGTCCTGAGGTACGTCAATCATACTGGAATTTTGATTTTTTCCGTTTGGATTTGTGTCACAGATCGCTGCGAACGATCACGTTCAAGCCGGCGCGAAGAAATCGAACAGATCGCACCAGTCATGCTCGAAACTTTCCTGAACAGCGACGGCGCGTTCAAACGCGCGCGAAGAGATCTTCACCAACGCCGCAAAGAGGAGGCTTAAGTTATGGTGACCATCGGCACATTCTCCAAGACTGACGATAGTTTCGTCGGCACGATCCGGACCATGACAATCAACGTCAAAGCCAAGCTCGTTCCGAACAAGGACAAGGCGAACGACACCGCGCCTGATTACCGTCTTTACGCTGGTGGCGCTGAGCTCGGCGCCGGTTGGTGGGAGACCTCGAAGGGCGAAGAGCGTCAGTACCTCGCGCTCAAGCTTGACGACCCGAGCTTTGCTGCGCCCATTCGAGCAGCGTTTTTTGAGAACGTTGAGGATCGGACGGGGGTGTTGGTGTGGAACCGTAACTAGCCACCGCCAACGAAGACGGCCGAGCTTCACAAACATGCAAATTTGACATTGTCGCTATTTCTCTATATGTTTTTGACATTAGAGAGACTAGATGAGCGACGGCCCGTACAAAAGCCTCAAAATGCGCAAAGCTTGGCGTGATGTCGCTGAGCGTGCGCATAAGGATGCGTTTTCTTTGGAAGAGCGCGCTGACGGGATGTGCGTTGCCTTGCACGACGACTTCAAGCGAGATGTCGGAAAGTCTGCGCTAAATGCGATCGCCAACGTCTTGATCGAAACCGAACAAGGGAATCTCTTTGCCGACCAGGCCGGTGCAGAGTTGGAAGCTATTCGCAATAGTCAACGCTCCACCGGTTTTTTCGACTCGATTATCGAACACATTCAGGTGGCCACGCATCAGGGGTTCACTGGTGAACCTGCATTGATTGAAGGCCTCAATCGCGCAGGCATCGACCAAGCGCGCGGAAACATTCGCGCGGTCGAAGAGCACTATCACCGTGACACGCCGAACGCGGAAGGTGCTGAAAAAGCGGCGAGCGTCCGAGCAAATCTAGATGCAACTCTACAAACGGATCGAGTTCGAGCATTTGGGGCGGAGGTCATTCAGTTAATGCGAGGGGAATCTGTGTCCACGAAACTTGAAAAAGACAGCGACCTTGACGCTGGACCGGTTGTCGCGTGATGCGAACGACGCCTTACATATGTGCCCTTAACGTCCATGTGGCGTATCCAGATGAGCCACTACCGGGCGATGCTACGCCTTGTATCGTCGGTGAGCACATTCATTTTGATGCTGATGGTTTGCAGACTTACCAAACCAACGGTTGGCGACCGATCGTTCACGACGCGATGCTCGTTACCGCAGCTGTCGAAGCGTGCGATCTATCCCGAGCCCGAGCAAACATGGACTGGGGTCGTCGGTTCGGTGTTCGTGTGCCTGTGCATGATGCAACGCTATGGAATTCTCCGGCAGTGAAGGGCTCGCTGGCTCGCGCCTTGAAAATGCTTACGGGCGACGACTGGGATTTTTCTTTTGTGCCGACGCCGGAGCCCCAATCAGGTCCGGTCCAGAGCCATTTCGGCTTTCCTGAGGACGTCGACACGGTCATTCCATTTAGTGACGGGTTAGATTCACGTGCCGTATCGACTGTATTGGAGGGCACTAGATCCGAAAACATGATCCGGGTTCGCGTTGGGTCAAAAAAGATCGTACGCCCCGGAATCGGAGAGCCCATCCAGCCATTCGCCAACGTTCCATTCAAAGTCAGCAGGATCAAATCCGGCAATGGCGAGTCTTCTGGCCGCTCGCGTGGATTTAAGTTTGCGATGCTTAGTGGGATCGCCGCCTATTTGGTAGGAGCCGATCGGATCATCGTCCCCGAAAGCGGACAAGGTGCCTTAGGGCCCGTATTGGTCAATCTAGGACAGAGCTGTTTCGATCGTCGAACGCACCCTCAGTACACATCGCTCATGTCTGAGTTCTTTAAAGCGCTTTTCGGGACTTGGATCGAATTTGAGCACCCCGTGCTGTGGAAGACCAAAGGAGAAAGTCTCGCAGCCTACAAGGCTATGGTCGAGGGTGATGAAATCTGGAAAGAGACCCGTTCTTGCTGGAAAGACGCTCGGCACGCCTCTGTAAATGGCGATCATCGCCAGTGCGGTGTCTGCGCAGCATGTATGTTACGCAGAACGAGCCTTCATGCTGCGGGCTACGCCGAGGACCCCTCAATGTATATTTGGGAGGATCTTTCAGCATCCGACTTTTGGGCGGGAGCGCACAAAGATCACCACGATAAATCGATAGCGCAGCGAGATTACGCTGTTGCGGGCGTGCTGCACATGGATCACATCGCAGCTTTGGCCGTTGCCGAGGATCGCGAGGTGCTACTGCAAAGACAGGCGCTTGTCCTTGCAAGAACCCTGGAAGTGTCTTTTCACGACAGTGAAAGACGCCTTGCCCGGTTGATTGAGAAGCATGCGGATGAATGGCAGTCTTTTGTTGCCAGCCTATCGAAGTCTTCCTTTGTCCGAGACTGGGCGTTGGCGGCATGAGCGTATCCATCCACCATTTGAGCAATACAGAGCTTGGCAAGCGATTGCGCTTAGCTCGCGAGAGCGCTGGTCTCACCCAAGCCGAAGCGGCAAACGCTGTCGATCTGTCGAGAACGACCCTCGTCGCTGTCGAAAAAGGCGATCGGCCCGTCCGCGATGCAGAACTCTTTTCTTTGATCGACGTCTATGGCGTCACGATGAACGAGATATTGCGGCGTGAGGCCGTTCATGTCGATCTTGTTCCACGGTTCCGGAAGCTTGTATCGGAAGTGGAAACTGGCATCGATGAGGCCATCTCTGTCCTGAATGACTTGGTGACGGCTGAAGTTGAACTTGAAACGATTCTCGGTGTCGAGAGGCCTTCTAACCTCCCACCAGAAAGACCCTTACTACCGGGCGACGTGCGGAAACAGGCCGAAGTGGATGCGCTTGAGTTGCGTCAAAGGCTCGGGCTTGGCCAAGGCCCCATAAGGAATGTCTTCTCACTGTTAGAGCTTGAGTTAGGCATGCGTATCTATGCGCATCCTTTGAAGAACACCGTTTCGGGCCTCTTCGCGTACGATGATGAGGTTGGTGCGTGCATTCTCATCAACTCAAATCATCGATACGAGCGCCAGGTGGCGACCGGTACGCACGAACTTGGTCACACGATTAGCGCACGTCGGCGACCCGACGTTTGTCATGACAGCTTTCAGTACAACTCGCGAGAAGAACGCTATGCAACCGCGTTTGCTCCGGCCTTCATGATGCCGGCTCGAACGGTCATGCAAAAGCTGTCCGAGATACGGGCCGGAAGTAAGCGACTGACCCGGCGACATGTGATCATCTTGGCCGATTACTTCGGTGTTTCGCGCGAGATGTTAGTGCGTCGTCTCGAAAACCTCGATCTGGTGCCTGACGGGACCTGGGATTGGTTCGTTCGCAATGGAGGGATCACCGACGTTCAGGCCGAAGAAGTGTTGGGCGAACGAGTAGCCGGCGGATTCGCCCTAACCGACCGGCCAGCGCCGACGTCCATCAGACTAGAAACGCTTGCAGCACAGGCCTTGGAGCGCGACCTACTAAGTGAAGGCCAAATCGCTGAGCTTCTGAAAATCGACCGGTTCAAGGCTCGCCGACTTCGCATGGAAGGAGAGGATAGCCAGAATGGCGTCGATCAGCTCTCTATCTGATGCGTGTGAAGCGTTACTCCTCGACGCAAGCGTGGTCGTGAATCTTAACGCGACGGGCTATTCCGCACAGATACTAAGTGCATTGCCGTTTAAGGTGCTGGTTCCCAGGCCGGTGATTAGAGAGCTACGAAACGGCGCAGCGAATGGGCACGCCGACGCAACCGATCTAGACGCACTAATCGGCCAATCTATCGTACAGGAAGCCCCTGTCGTCGGGGCGGCTCAGGGGGAGTTTATTGCTTTAACCTCTGGCGCATCAGTGTCTTCACTTGGAGATGGCGAGGCTGCGACGATCGCGTGCGCTTTCTCATCTGGGGCATGGGCGGCAATTGATGAACGCAAAGCGCGCCGCATATGTGCGGAGCGCTATCAGACTGTAAAGGTCGTAAGCACTGTCGACATCTTGGCTTATGACAGCGTTGGCGAAGTCTTGACCGAAGATGAAATGGCCAAGTCTGTCTTTGCTGCCTTAGAAGTCGCAAATATGCATGTCCACGCACAACACCTCGATTGGGTGGTCAGTTGGATTGATGACGTGCAGCTAGAACGGTGTCGAAGCCTGCCCCGGTCCGTAAGAGAACGCCAAATGCGGGTGGCGAAAACGGCCGGGTAAAATGCAATCCCAACAAAAGCATTTTCCTAAATACAAGTTCGAATCATACTTTCCGCTTCGAACTATCAGCCTTCAAAAAATGTGTACCCATATGCGGACCAATTTGTGTACCTTTTTAACGGATGACATGCCTTAAGATGTTGTTTTTAATGACTTATTATATTTTACCGGAGCGCATCGCCCGCTCCAGATCGGTTTCTAAACCACCATAGTTAAAGTTTGCAGACGAAATCTGGCGCGTGTTACTCTCCAAGTAGCCGCTACAAAATCGCTTAGTCGCCGATGTGTTGAAACTCGTTTTAAGCGACCTTCGAGCGACGCTGGCCATCCGTACAGAGCGCTTTGAACATCGCCTCTTTTTCCGGGAAGATTTTCTTCATCGAATAGCGGTCTAAAATCGCTTGGCGGGCGGCGGCGCGCTTTTCAGGGAATCCGGCAGCGTCGGACAATGCTTCGTCCATTGCATCGGCAAGGGCGGTGCGATCACGGAAGTCGACGAGAAACCCTTCCTTTTCGCCCATGACTTCCCGCACCGGCTGCGTATCTGATGCAACAAGGAGGCAACCTGCCGACATGGCCTCCATCATGGACCATGAAAGGACAAACGGCACGGTCAAGTATACGTGGAGTGCTGAGCACATCAGAACAGTGCGATAATCCGCACGCGATAAATACCCGGTGAAATGGACGCGGCTTTCGTCAAGATCGAGATTTTCAAACGCAAGCTTTCGGTGGGATTGACCGTCCGGCAGCTGACGGCCATAGGCCACCCGATCCTCACCGACAATCACCGCATGGGCGTTTGGACGCAGCCTCTGTAGGTCAGCAAAGGCCGCCATAAACTGCGGGAACCCGCGATAGGGCTCCATCCCCCGCGCCACATAGGTCACAATCTCAGACCCTTCCGGCACGGAGACGTCCCCAACTTTCAAAGACGTCGGCCGGAACGGCAACGGATGATAATAGTCCGTATCAATACCATCATGGTGGGTTGTGAGCTTGTCCTGAAAACACCCTGGAAACTGCTGCTGCTGCCATGCGGTGGGGCAAACCCCCAACTCGCATGAGGCGAGATCCATCAAAATGGGGGCGTTCTTCGACCGCGAACGCGCGCATATATCTGGCGACGGCGCACGATCGTCGAGATAGGACACATCGGGCGCCGGCGTATTATAGTACCATTCGTAGTAGCCCACGGTTTTGGTCCGTGGCCAGACATCTTTCGCATACATGCCCGGCCCCCAGCCCGAATGGGCGACGACGAGGTCCGGCGAGAAGCCCGCATCGCGCAACTTAATCGCTGTCCGGGCAAAACCCTGGCCGGTCAAAACCGCGTTCTCCCATGTGGCCGAGTAGGGATGTACGCCTTCGGCGGGCTCGCGGTGCATTTCATAAGCCACAATCTTGTTTGAAAGGGCGGCCGCGTCTTTGCGCTTCGTTGCAAACATCACCTCCCAACCAAGGCCATCGAGATAGGCCCCAAGGCGGCCAAACTGCGCTGGAAAATTATCATGTACAAAGAGGACCTTCATGATCCAGCTCCCGAATGGTCTAATTGGTGAAGAATTCCACCTGGTCGATAAACTGTTTGGCCGGCGCTTCTTTAACGAAGATCGCGATATCGCTCGCCGCGAAGCCAGCGTCCATTAAGGACTTACGCGCTTGCAACAATCGATAATAGGCGATGCGCTGCTTTTTTGTGTATGCGGATGATTTTCCATCGAAATAGGACGTTATAACGATTTCTTTACCAACCAATTTATCGCGATTGTCGTCAAAGTAGCCAGCGACCTCGCCCAACGCTCCCTCATCGATCGTGGTTGCGTCAGCCTTAAAAGTAAGGACCAGGCGGTCATCTGCGGCTTTTACCGCCTCAACACCGGTCTTGACCTCTTTTGTCTCGGGCGCATCGACTGTTACTTCGCGGGTTTGAATTGTCGTCGTTGATTTTTCCGTAGGCGTATTTTCAACGACAATTTTGACAATGTTTAGTGACATCGCAAAAATAGCGATCGCAAGAATGATCAACAAAAACGTCACAACCATGACGATCGTCGACAACGCGTCGACGAAGCCCGGCCAATGGTTTTCTTCTTGTTGTTGCGCTTTCGCCACGACGCTCGCTTCAACACCCATATGCCGGACGCGCCGGCGCTTAACTGATCGTGGTTAATTGCCGTTGAGAGCGTTGCGATTTCGTAAACCCAGACTTTGGCGTCAGCCTTGGCGCAGAGTTTGGCCGACAATAAAAAATTAAGGTTATCGACCCACGTTCAGCTGCTTATTGGCGACGATTTAGGGCAGCGGCTCGATGGGCAGCGTACGCACTCAGTTTAATCGGATCTTGTTTTCGCTCGGCGTTCTCATAGCGCTGAGCATTTGGCAGTGGGGCTTCGTCCTAAACGCCGTTAGCTCAAACCCGGCGCTGAACGGCCTGATCTTCGGCACATTTTTCTTCGGGTTTTATCTCGTTTTCTCCGGCGCGATGACCATTCGCAACGAGTACCGCTCGTTTAACGCGCTACAAGAAATGCTGGCCGATGTGCGGGGCGAGCAACAAACCCGCGAGCTTGACCCCTATTGGCGCTATCGGCGGTGTAACGACATTGGGATCGTTTTTAAGCGCCCGAATATTCTGGGGCAGGCCTATCAGCTCATCTCCGACAGGCTGCGCCAGGAAAAAGACCTCTCGATCACCGCTTCAACCATGCAGACGCTGGTCGACGGCATTGACGAGCGGGTTCAGGAAATCCGCTCGCTCATATCCTATGTGGCGGGCATCCTCGTTCTATTGGGCCTTATCGGTACGTTCCTTGGCCTGATGATTACGCTTGCTTCCGTTGGCGACATTTTGGGGAGCCTCGACCTTACGGGCGGCGACCCGACGGAAACGGTCTCTGGCTTGATGGAAAGTTTGCAGGTGCCGCTTGGCGGCATGGCGACAGGCTTCTCGTCATCATTGTTTGGTCTTGTGACGTCGTTAGCGCTCAGCCTGCAACAACAGCTTTTATCGCGCGCCTTCAGTACACTGAAATCGGATTTCTCAAACTGGCTCTCCGATGCGGTTGAATTGCACGAGGGGGAAGTGGGCCTCAGCGGATATGGCGGCGTCGCCGTCTCAACTGGGGACGGCTCCAACGAAGGCGGCGCGGTCCACCACGCCCCGCAAGTTACCTTAATGATGGAGGAGCGCCGTCTCGCTTTGTTGATGAAAACGGCCCGGCATATTTTGGTTGCAAACCGCCACCAGGGCCGGTCGCTTCGCCAGGTCACCAAAGGCTTAGAGGCCCTCGCGCTTGAAACGGCGGAAGTGACCGGCGCAATGCGCGAAGCGACCGACCGGCTGCAGGCGCTCAGCGATCAAAACGAAGTCGTCCACAAAGCAATTGCACGGTCTACTGAAGCCCTCGCCGCTGTTGCCCAGGCCCAAACGGAACGGAAGGAAATCGCGGAGCTTACAGCGCTCCTCTCAACCCGTTTCCAAGAGCGCGACGCCCGCGTTTTAACGGGGATGCGCCAGATCTACCGGCGCGTTGGCGAGATCGCTGCGGACCGCGCGCGCGAACAGGATGCTCAAGATACGGAGCATGAGAGATTGCAAGAAGCGCTTGGCGAAGAGATTACCGATCTGAACATCAACGAATTACGCAACGCGGCTGAAGAAATGCGCCTCCCGCCGAAGGCCGCGCGCCGCGCGACTAGCGCTGAGGGCGATCCGAGGCCAGCAGCGCAAGCCAAGGGGCGCTGATATGATGAAACGTTTCGCAACGCGCATGCAGCAAGCCCTAGCGCCAGCGCGTAAACTTTCAAGCTACCGCCGTCGGCGCACGGACCTTGAGGCGCGCACGGTGCAGCGCCAGCGCAAAGCCCTCGTCCGGGATGAAAAACGCAACCAACACAAACGCGCCGAACAGCGCGTGGACATCTTTGCGCTCGCAGAGATCGCCCTGCCGGATCGCAATTTCTCCCTCGACGGCGTTATAATCGACGCCTCCCCTGGAGGACTTTCCTTCCGGCCGTCGACGCAATTCATTGAAGACCTGACCGGCGAGCCAGTAAAACTCCTGATCGAAGGCGTCGCCAAAAATGGCGTCATCCGCGCCACCCGTCCCAATGGGTATGGCGTTCAACTGACGCGCGGCTTCTCCACCGGCGAACTCGCATTGCTCAGAGATTTATCCGTAGACGTTGAAGACGAACGCACGGCGAAAGCGGCGTTGCTGGCCGAGTAGCGCTCGAGAGCCATTGCGTCGGACGCATTTTCTTAAAACGAAAAATCGATCCCCCCAAAAAACGCGCACCTGCGACGGCGTGGTTTTCGGGGAGGCATAACGCTCTTCCAACATCCGTTTGAGCGCCCCGCAGCACTTACGAGGCGCCCATATTTGAATGAGCCCCAAGCTTTAAGCGACGGCGACCGTCAGTTCAGCGATCGTTGTGCTAAAGCCGTCTTCGAACGTATAAAGCATGGACGACATATCGCCCGACGATGTCGCGGCGCCGACCACATTCACTTCGCTCACATCATCGACGAGCACCGTCAACGCGTTCCCTGAGTCCGTAACCGATTGCACGTCGGTTACATCCAACGTGAAGTCGGCTGTCAGGTTAGGTCCGCGCACGTCGATAATCTCAATGTCGGTCAAGATATCGAAGAGACCGAGGTCGCTGACAATGCTTGG
Organism: Pseudomonadota bacterium; assembly: GCA_039197915.1. Classification (GTDB taxonomy): domain Bacteria; phylum Pseudomonadota; class Alphaproteobacteria; order Caulobacterales; family Parvularculaceae; genus JAJFFW01. Next base: position 9,062 of record JBCCTV010000001.1, read on the forward strand.
CGTTGGGCTTTCAAGGTCAACCGTGTCCGTATCAGCGCCGCCGTTGATTTGCGCGTTGGTGAGGTCAATCAGTCCAGTGTCAATGATGAACCGGTCATCGCCGCCTTCGCCAAGGGCGATATCGGCGCCGCCATTGGTGTCAATGATGTCGTCATTTGCTCCGCCCTCGAACCGGTTAGCGTCGCCGTCGCCCACAAGGGTGTCGTTGCCGTCGCCGCCCCGGAGCGTGTCGCCGCCTACGGCTGTGAGGCTATCATTGCCGCCAAGGCCCTCTAACAGGTTCGCATTGCCGTCCCCCGTTAGCGTGTCGCCGGCGGTGTTGGAGCCGATTACATTCTCAAAGCCTGCAATCGTGTCGCCAGCCGCATCGCCGCCGCTCGCGCTGTTCGTGCCAAGATTAATAGTCACACCGCCCGTCGAGGCCGCGTAGTCGAGCGTGTCAATCTCGCCGCCCCCGTCAAGGTCGTCAGCATCAGCGCCGCCGCGCACCGTGTCATTGCCCCCTTCGCCCCGAAGCGTGTCCCCGCCGGAACCGCCCTCAAGAACGTCAGCGCCCCCGCCGCCTGCCAAGCTGTTCGCAAGGCCAGACCCCGTCAGCGTGTCATTCCCAGAACCGCCTAGCGCGTTCTCAATCGCAATCAGCGTATCCCCAAGCGAGGACGTCTCGCCGCCAAGATCAATATCAACCCCTGAGCCAACGCTCGAGTAATCAACCGTGTCAATCTGGCCGCCGCCATCAAGCGAATCACCGCCGCCAGCGTCAGCGACAAGCGTGTCAGCCCCAAGGCCGCCAATGAGCGTATCAACACCGCCGAGACCCGTCAGACGGTCGGCCCCGGAGCCGCCCTCAATCCGGTTATTGGCTGACGAGCCCACAAGCGTGTCGTTGCCCGTGCCAGAAACAATGTTCTCAATAGACGTCAGCGTATCCCCGAGGGACGTCACGCCCGTCCCAAGGTCAACATCAAGGTCCCCGCTCTCGCTGCCATAGTCGACCGTGTCGTCATTCGCCCCGCCGTCAAGAAGGTCCCCGTCAGCGCCGCCGCGAAGCGTGTCGTTACCGCCTTCGCCCCGAAGCGTGTCAGAGCCCGCATCCCCTTCAAGGATGTCCCCGTCAGCACCGCCAAGCAAACTATCAAGGCCGCCGCCGCCAACAAGACTGTCCGCGCCCCCGCCCCCTTCGAGCGTGTTCGCATTGCCGTCCCCCGTTAGCGTGTCGGCAAAGTTCGACCCCCGGAGGTTTTCAATTTCGTTGAACGTGTCGCCGCTCGCATGGCCGACGGTTCCGCCGCCTGCAGCCAGGCTAGCATCGACAGGGCCCGTGGCGTTCTCGTAACTCGCCCAATCAATACCGCCGCCGCCATCGAGCGTATCGGCGTCGTCTCCGCCGACTAACGTATCCGCGCCTTCACCGCCGAAAAGCGCTTGGGCCGTCGGTGTACCGAAGATTAAATCATCGGCATCGCCGCCGATGACCGTGTCGACGCCAGAGAGCACATCGCCTTGCGCATGGCCGCCGGATGACGCGGTTCCGTCGAGGCGGATGACGAGATTGACCCCGGTTGGAGAGCCTGAATAGTCGACGGTATCGTCGCCCGTTCCGCCCTCAATTGTGTCAGCGCCTGCTGACGCGTTGATGAGGTCGTTGCCGCCGCCCGCATTAATGTTGTTGCCGCCGGCGCTGCCGGTGATTGTGTCATTGGCGCTTGAGCCGATGACATTCTCGATGCTGACGAGTGAATCGTTGCCATCGGCCCCGGTCGCCGTTTGGGCGTCGAGGTCAATCGTTACCGCGCCGCTCGCGTTAGCGTAGCTTGCCGTATCGAGCCCGCCCCCGCCGTCGATCGTATCCGCCCCGCCCCGGCCTTCGAGAACGTCCGCCGCCTCTCCGCCTTCGAGGATGTTTTCGTTATCATCACCGACGAGGGTGTCGAAGTTGTTTGATCCCCGGAGGTTTTCAACGCCGTTAAAGACGTCCCCCGCCGCGTCGCCTACGGTGCCGCCGCCCGCAAAGAGCGAGGCGACAACGCTTCCGCCTGCGGATGAATAATCCGCCGTGTCGTTACCGCCGCCGCCGATCAAACTGTCAGCGCCGGCGCCGCCGACGAGAACGTCATCTAAAGCGCCGCCGTCCAGCGTCTGTGCGCCGCCAATACCGATGAGGCTGTCGTTAAAGTTCGAACCGGTCAGTCTTTCGATGCCGCTGACAATATCGCCCTGGGCATGGCCGCCAGATGAAGCGGTCCCGTCGAGGCGAACCGTGACGCCGTCATTTGATCCGACATAGGTTAGGCTGTCGATCTCGGTTCCGCCGTCAATCGTATCGGCGCCAACGGAGCTTGTGAACGCATCGGCGCCGCCGCGGCCCTCAAGTCTGTTATTTTCAGTATTACCGGCAAGGGTATCGTTCTGGGCCGTACCGATAATCGCCTCGATGCTGACAAGTGTGTCGTTTGTTGCGTCGCCGCCGGTTGCGGTGTTCGCGCCGAGGTCCACATTGATTGCTGACCCTGAACCCGAATAATCAACCGTATCGAGACCACTGCCGCCATCAATATCATCGCCATCAGCGCCGCCGCTGATCAAGTCATCATCATCGCCGCCGCGCAAGGTGTTGGCCCCGGCGCCGCCAATAATCGTGTCCATGCCACGACCGCCATCGATGTCATCCGCATCGGCGCCGCCGTCGATGTTGTCATCTTCATCGCCGCCGGTGATCGTGTCGCTGCCGATGCCGCCGGTTATAAGGTCAGCCCCCTGACCACCGGCAATATTGTCGGCGCCGGCGCCCCCTTCGATCGTATCGGCGTCGCGGCCGCCGTCTAGGTTATCGTCGCCGTCGCCGCCGATCAGCGTGTCAAACCCGTCAAATCCGCGCAGGGTGTTTTCTAGGGTGTCGCCAACGAGGTTGTCATTGAAATCAGAACCGTCGATGCCTTCGATGCCAAAGAAACGGTCGCCCGCAGCATCACCGCCGGCGCCGGTCGCGCCTTCGGATAGGGTAATAGAAACGCCGCTGCCGCTCGATTGGAAGTCGACGATGTCGTCGCCCGCGCCGCCTCGATATTCGTCAGCGTTGGCGCCCGCGCCGCCGTCGAGAATATCATCGCCGTCGCCGCCCTCGAGCGTGTTGGAGGCGGTCGAGCCGCGCAGGGTATCGCCAAGGGTCGAGCCGATCAGGTTTTCAATACCGGATAAATCATCGCCCGCCGCCGTACCAAAGCGCTCAATATTGCCGGCGATGTCGATCTCAACGCCAGCGCCTGAGTCGCTGTAATCCGCCGTATCAATACCCGCGCCGCCGACCAAGACATCGCTGCCGGCGCCGCCTTGCAGGGTGTCGTCGCCATCGCGGCCTTCAAGGCGATTATTCGCCCCATTGCCGGTGATGTTATCGCCTAGCGATGTTCCGTATACCCGCTCAATACCGCGCAGGGTGTCCGTATCAACGCCGCTGACGCCAGTTTCTGCAACGAGGTCCACAATGACCGCAAGCGACAGCGATCCGTAGTCGATATCGTCAAAGGAGCCTGTCCCGCCGTCGATGAAATCGCTGCCGAGGTCGCCTTGGAAATCGTCGTTGTTGGCGCCGCCGATGAGGCTGTCGTCGCCTTCACCGCCGAAGATGTCGTCGTCGCCGGACCCGCCTAGGATCGTGTCATTCCCCTCGTCGCCAAAGAGTTGGTCATTTGAGTTGCCGCCGTCGATGCTGTCATTGTCAGCGCCGCCACGAATGATGTCCAAGCCCTCGCCGCCGATAATCTCGTCGTCGCCAGCATCCCCTTGCAGGGAGTCATTATCGGCGCCGCCGTTAATCGTGTCATTGCCCTCGCCGCCGATGACCGTGTCATTTTCGTCACCAGCGGAAATGTCATCGTCACCTTCACCGCCGTCAATGGTGTCGCTGCCTTCGCCGCTGGTGATGATATCGTTATCGAGACCGCCTTCGATCAAGTCGTTGTTCCGGTCACCAACAATCGTATCGTCGCCAGCGTCGCCGAAGAGTTGGTTCAGGCCTTCGCCGCCGATAATTGAGTCGTTGCCGGTATTGCCGCGGATCGTGTCATTGCCTTGCCCGCCGGTCAGCGTGTTTTCGCCGACCGTCCCTAGGAGCGAGTCAGAGCCCGATGAGCCGACAGCGCTCTCGATACTGACGAGCGTGTCGCCCTCGGCTTCGCCGCCGAGGCCAAATTCATTCTGTAGATCGACCGTTACGCCAACGCCTGAGTTGGAGTAGGTGACAACATCATCGCCAATACCGCCGTCGATGGAATCAGCGCCGCCAAAGCCGCGGAAGATGTCGTCGCCATCGCCGCCAATGAGCGTTTCAACACCGCCGGTGCCGGACAGTTGGTCGCTTTCGTCTGAACCAATGAGCACTTCAATGTCGAACAGGCGGTCGCCGGCGGCGAACCCGCCAGAGCCCGTTGTCCCATTGAGGAAGGCGATCACGCCAGTGGTTGAATTACTATAATCGACCGTATCGGTATCTTCGCCTCCTTCAAGGCGCTCTGTCCCGATGTTGCCGAAGAGCGTGTCATCGCCGTCTTGGCCGAAGAGGCTGTCATTGCCCTCGCCGCCATCGATGACGTCTGCGCCTTCGCCGCCGAAAATGCGGTTTGCGGCGGTATTGCCATCTAGCGTGTCGTCATTATCGGACCCACGCAGATCCTCGATACTGGAATAGGTGTCGCCTAAGGCTTCGCCGGTGTTCAGGGCGGCGTTTGCGAGGTTCACAACAAGTCCGGGTCCGGCGTTTTGGTAATCGGCCATATCGCGACCCGCGCCGCCCTCAAGGGTGTCGGCCTCACCGCCGCCCTCAAGGGTGTCGTTTCCGCCGCCGCCTGTGAGCACATTCGCCAGCGCATCGCCGACGATCGTGTCTGCCGCTTCGGAACCGATCACGTTTTCAACGTCGATAATCGTATCGTCAGCGGCGTCGCCGGCGAAGCCGCGTTCTTGGCTAAGGTCGACGCTGACGCCAATGGTCAGCCCACTGTAGTCGACAACGTCAATATCATCGCCGCCATCGAGCGTGTCGCCATTGGCGCCGCCGATCAGCGTGTCATTGCCAAGGCCGCCTTCTAGCGAATTCTCAAAGCCGTCGCCAACAAGTCGGTCAGCGCCAGAGCCGCCGATAATACCTTCTATATTCGTATAGGTATCGCCTTCCGCAGCGCCGCCGGTGCCGACGCCGCCGAGCGTTGCGGTAATATCGACGGTCTCGGCCGAATAATCGACGATGTCGAAATTATCGCCGCCGTCGAGGGAATCTGCGCCCGTCCCGGTGAAGAATATATCGGCGCCGAGGCCGCCGAGGAGCGTGTCAACGCCTGCGCCGCCATCGAGCGTATCATTGCCGGCGCCGCCGTCGAGGCTGTCATTGTCACCGGCGCCGAGGAGGCTGTCATTGTCATCCCCGCCGAGGAGCGTGTCCGCGCCAGCCGCCCCTGTGAGCGTGTCATTGCCGGCCATACCCCGCAGTTCGTTGCCGGCCGCCGAGGTCGTTAGGCTATCGTCGAAACCTGAGCCTTCGAGAATTTCAATATCCGTAAACGTATCACCGGCAGCGTCGTCATTGGCGCCGACAGCGCCAACAGCGAGAGACGCCGTAACGCCTGAACCCGCCGTGCGGTAGGTCGCAACGTCAATGCCTTCACCGCCGTCAAGGGCGTCGGCGCCGCCGGCGCCCTCGAGGGTATCAGCGCCGTCGCCGCCGTCGATTGAATTGACGTTGTCGTCGCCGGTTAGATCGTCGCCGTTCGATGAGCCGATCAAATTTTGAATGTCGATGAGAACGTCGCCCGTGGCGTCGTTGCCGAAATGAACGCCCGTGTCGAGGTTCACCGAGACCGCGCCCGATCCCTCATAGGACGCTGTGTTGGAACCCGCGCCGCCGCGCAAAGTGTCCGCGTCCGCCCCGCCGCGCAGGACATCGTCGTCCTGGCCGCCCGATAAGTCATTACGCGCGCCATTGCCGACAATCGTGTCCGCGCCTTCGCCGCCAATAACAAATTCGATATTCGTCAGTATGTCGCCGGCCGCCTCCGCACCCGCATTATTGGCGTTATTCGATAGATCGATGACAAGATCCGCAGTCGAATTAGCGTAATCGGCGACGTCGTTTAGCGTGCCGCCGCCATCAAGTGTGTCCGCGCCTAAACCGCCGCGCAGGGTGTCGATACCCGCGCCGCCTTCAAGGAGGTCAGCGACGGTCCCGCCGGTTAGAATGTCGCCGCCGCCTTCGCCGCGAAGCGTGCTGCCGGTATTGGCTGCGATGAGCGTATCGCCGGTGTTTGAGCCCTCGAGGATTTCAATGCTATCGAGGAAATCGCCCTCGGCGTCGCCGCCGAGGCCGGCGCCCGTTTCAAGGTTGATGTTTACCGCGCCTGCCGAGCCCGTATACCGGGCGGTGTCGATGCCGCTGTCGCCTTCAAGGCTGTCCGCACCCGCACCACCGATGAGGAGGTCATTGTCGCCGCCCCCTTGTAATCGGTTGATATTGCCGTCGCCGATGAGCGTGTCAGTGGAGCCGGATCCGATGATGTTCTCGATGAGCTCCAGTCGATCGCCAGCCGCGTCGCCGCCGGCGCCAAAATTTCCGATCGTGAGCTGAACGTTTACGCCCGCAGCTGAGTTCGAGTAATCGGCCGTATCAATACCGTCGCCGCCGACCAGGGTGTCGGCGCCTTCGCCGCCTTCGAGAAGGTCGTTTGACGCCGACCCGTCGAGCCGGTTGGCGAGGCTGTCGCCGATGAGCGTATCGTTATTGTTGCCGCCGATGAGGTTTTCGATGCTCGTTAGCGTGTCGTCGGCTGCGTCGCCGCCGGTGGCGACGCCGGTCGCCAAGTTGACCGAGACGGCGGCGGCCGCACCTTCGTAACTCGCCGTATCAAGGCCATCGCCGCCATCGAGACTATCGCCTGCGGAGCCCCCGATCAGCGTATCAGCGTTAGCGCCGCCTTCTAGCGTATCGGAGCCAATGCCGCCGCTTAGAATATCGTCGCCGCCACGTCCGAGTAAAACGTTCGTACCCGCATTTGCTGAGAGCGTATCATTGCTTTCAGAGCCGGCAGCATTCTCAATATCCGTATAAACATCGTTCTGGGCGTCGCCGCCAATGCCACCGCCCGTAAGGTCGACATTCACGGCTGCCGACAGGGCGTAATCAACCCAGTCGTCGCCACCGCCGCCATTCAGCGTATCAGCGCCCGCCCCGCCAATGAGGGTGTCGTTTTCGTCACCACCCGCAAGGCTGTTGTCGAGACTATCGCCAGTGAGTTGGTCCGCGAAATCGGAGCCAATTAGGTTTTCGATCTCGGTCAGGACGTCCCCATCGGCGTGGCCGCCGCTCGCCGTATTGCCGCCGAGATTGATTGTTACAGCGTCGTCAGAGGCCGCATAGGTCGCCGTATCCGTACCCGAATTACCGAACAATGTGTCAGCACCCTCGCCGCCGGCGAGGAGGTCGGCGCCGGCCGATCCGTCAAGGCTATTATCGAGGCTGTCGCCAGTGAGCGTGTCGTTGCCTCCGGACCCGATGATGTTCTCGATTTGCGTTAGAACATCGCCCTGGGCGTCGCCAAACGCGTTTTGGAGGTTATCGGAAAGGTCCACGCGTACAGCGCCCGATGCGGTGTAATCGGCCGTATCAATGCCGCCGCCGCCGTCGATAATGTCGCCATCGGCACCGCCGCGCAGGACGTCGTTGTCGCCGCCGCCGGAAATCTGATCGACGCCTTCAAAACCAAAGATCGTGTCTGCGCCGCCGCCGCCGGACAAAATGTTCGCTTCAAGATTACCCCGGATCGCGTCGTTAAAGCCGGAGCCGAGGACATTTTCGATATCGGTCAGCGTATCCTGGGCGCCGCCGTCGTCGATCGCGCGCCCGGTATCGAGGAAAACGGAAACGGCGCCGCCAGCGGATTCATAGCTGACAAAGTCGTTGTCGCCGCCGCCGTCTAAAATGTCCGCGCCGGCTTCCCCAACGAGCGTATCATTGCCGCCTTCGCCGAAGATCGTATCGTTGCCAGCGCCGCCAACGAGGCTGTCGTCTCCGTCGCCGCCCCGTAATTCATTACCAAGACTATTACCAATCAGCGTGTCGTTGCCAGTGGTTGCAATGACCTCTTCGATTGAAATGAGAACGTCGCCATCTGCGTCGCCGCCGGACACCACACCGGTGCCCAGATTGACGCTAACGGGATCAGCCGAAGCCGAGTAGTCGACAATGTCAAAGCCTTCGCCGCCATCGAGCGTGTCGGCCCCGCTGCCGCCGGCCAGCGTATCAGCGCCGGCGCCCGCGCGAATTTCGTCATCGCCCCCAAGCCCGGTGAGGACGTCCCCGCCGCCGAGACCACGAATGACGTTCGCTTCGCCGTCACCCGTTATCTGATCATTTTGTTCCGAACCCGTGACATTCTCAATCTCGGTTAACGTGTCGCCTAGGGCGTCGCCATTTGTGCCGAGCCCGGAGAGAAGGCTCAAAACAACGCCGGAGGTCGATCCGCTATAGTCGGCCAAGTCAATATTGCCGCCGCCGTCGAGGCTGTCAGCGCCGGCGCCGCCAATCAGCGTATCAGCGCCGAGATCGCCAAAGAGCTCGTTGGCGCCGCCGTCGCCGGCTAACAGGTCGTCGCCGTCTGAGCCCAGAACATTTTGAATGTTTGTAAGCGTATCGCCTTGGGCGTCGCCGCCGAGCCCGGTTCCAAGCGCCAGATCGATCTGAATGCCGTCGGCGCCGCCCGTGTAAACGGCCGTGTTGACGCCGCCGCCGCCATTGAGACTATCAGCGCCGGCGCCGCCTTCGAGCGTGTCTTCACCAGCATTGCCAAGAAGCGTATCGCCGCCTTCGCGACCGATCAGTTGGTCAGCGCCGCCGCCGCCTTCGAGGGTATTGCTAAGGGAGTCGCCCGCAATCGTATCGTTCTCACCGGACCCAATTACACGCTCAATACCGGCGAGCGTGTCGCCGTCGGCATCGCCAAACGTGCCCGTGCCCGCAGCGAGGTCGATGTCGACTGCGGTAGAGCCGGCATAACTCGCCGTGTCATCGCCCTCGCCGCCGTCAATGCTGTCTTGTCCCTCGCCGCCAAAGATCAGGTCCGCACCCTCCTGTCCAAGGAGGGTGTCGTTGCCGCCTTCGCCGCGTAGCTCGTCGGCGTTATCGCCGCCTTCGAGACGGTTCGCGCCCGATTGCCCGCGCAAGGTATCCGCGCCATCACCGCCAATGATATTCTCAATACTAACAAGGGAGTCGTTGCCGATATCGGCGCCGCTCGCCGCATTAGAAGCGAGGTTTGCGGTTACAGCCGCTGTCGAGGCGCTGTAATCGGCCGTATCGGCCTCGCCGCCGCCATCAAGGGTGTCGTTGCCGTCAAGACCGCTCAAGGTGTCAGCGCCGCCCGCCCCTTCGAGGCGGTTATCCAAGCTGTCGCCAGTTAGGGTGTCGGAAAGCCCCGAACCCAGAAGGTTTTCAATGCCCGTCAGCGTATCGCCGTCGGCGTCGCCGCCGCTTGCGGTGTTGGCGTCCAAATTGACGTTTACGCCGGCCGTGGAGCCCACATATTCAGCCGTGTCAACACCGGCGTCGCCAATCAGGCTGTCGCCGCCTTCGCCGCCCCGCAAAGTATCGCCGTCCGCGCCGCCATCGAGCGTATCGGCCCCACCGCCGCCGCGCAGTTGATCAACCCCGCCAGCGCCGATGAGGATATTATCACGCGTATTGCCGATCAGCAGGTCAGCAGCTTCCGTACCCGTCACATTTTCAATGTCGATCAGCGTGTCGCCCTGGGCGTCGCCTCCGGCGCCAGTGCCGTCCACCAGGTTAACCGTAACGCCGCCGACCGAGCCGGTATAATCAGCTGTGTCGACGCCCTCGCCGCCGTCTAGCGTGTCGGCCGCCCCAAGGCCGCGCAGGATGTCGTCGCCACCGCGGCCTTCCAATCGGTTCTGTGCTGACGATCCGACAAGCGTGTCGTTTCCAGCGCCGCCAAAGGCGCCTTCAATGCTTGTGAGCGTGTCGCCGGCGGCATCGCCGCCGCTGGCGGTTCCAGCGCCTAGGTCAATGTTCACCGCGGTTGAAGCGCTATAGTCGGCAATGTCAAAATCGCCACCTTGCCCGTCGAGACTGTCAGCGCCGGCGCGACCGGCGAGGGTGTCGTTGCCTTCGCCGCCGATGAGCGTGTTGCCGAGGCTGTCGCCGCTCAGGCTGTCGCCAAAGCCCGAACCAATGACTTGCTCAACGCCTTCAATCGTATCGCCTTGGGCGTCATTTGAGGCGCCAGTCCCAGCCGCCAAATCGATCTGTACAGCGCCGAATGATGCGGAATAATCAATCGCATCGATGCCGCCGCCGCCGACAAGGCTGTCCGCGCCGGAGCCGCCAATCAGGAGGTCGTTGTCGCCGCCACCGTCGAGCGTGTCATTTTCATCGCCGCCGTCGAGCGTGTCCTGGCCGGCATTGCCGGTGAGCGCGTTGCGCTGGGCGTCGCCGGTAAGTTCATCATTAAAGCCGGAGCCAATGAGATTTTCAATTTCGTCAAGGTCGTCGCCGGCGGCGTGACCGAAGGCCGCCGTGTCATTCTCGAGATCAATCACCACACGGTCATTTGACGCCGCATAGCTCGCCGTATCGCTGCCCTCGCCGCCGATGATTTGGTCAGCGCCGGCGCCGCCGACGATAAAGTCTTCGCCGTCGCCGGCTTCAATTCGGTTGACGAGGCTGTCGCCCGTGAGCGTGTCGTCGAGACCGGACCCGATGATGTTCTCAAACCCATCGATCACGTCGCCGGCGGCGTCGCCGCCCGAGGCGATATTGTTCGCGAGGTCGACATTAACCCCAGCGTTTGAGCTGGCGTAGGAAATTGTGTCGGTATCAGCGCCGCCGATCAGCGTATCAGCGCCTTGGCCGCCTTCGATGGTGTCAGCGCCGCCTTCCCCATCGATGGAGTCCGCCCCGCCAGCGCCCAAAATGATGTCGCTGCCGCCGCCGCCGAAGATATCGTTCGCCGTATCGGACCCCTCGAGCGTGTCGCCCGCGGCCGACCCTGTGAGGTTCTCAAAGTTTGTGAGCGTATCGCCGGTTGCGTCGCCGCCGCTCGCAGCGCCGGTTCGCAAGCTGACGTTTACGCCCTGGGACGATTGGGCGTAAGTGACGGTGTCTTCTTCGCCGCCGCCGTCGAGCAAGTCGCCGCCGCTGCCGCCTTCGATCGTATCATTATCGCCGCCGCCGAGGAGAACGTCAGCGCCGCCGCCGCCGGAAAGAGCATCCGCACCTTGACCGCCTTCAAACCGGTTCGCAAGCGAATCGCCGGTAATCGTGTCGGCGTTAGCGCTACCGAGTATGTTCTCTATACTGATTAGCGTATCGTCAGCGGCGAGGCCGCCAGCCGCCGTATTCAATTCGAGGTCGATACTGACACCGGCCCCCGATAGGCGATAATCCGCGGTGTCGACGCCCGAGCTCCCGTCGAGACGGTCAGCGCCGCCGCCGCCGTCGAAAATATCATCGGAGCCCAGCCCTTCGAGCACATTGTCGTCGGCATCGCCGATCAACGTGTCCGCGCCCGCAGAACCACGCAGATTTTCAAACCCGGAGATAATGTCGCCGGAGGCATCGCCGCCCGAGACAGCGCCGGTCGCCAAATTGACAGACACAGCACTTGCAGACCCTTGGTAGGAAAGCGTGTCGCTCTCGCTGCCGCCATCGAGCGTGTCTGCGCCAGCCCCGCCTTCAATGGTGTCCGCGCCGCCGGCGCCTTGGATGTTGTTGACGAAATTGTCGCCGACTAAGCTGTCGCCATTGCCGGAGCCAATGATATTCTCAATACTGATGAACTGGTCGCCATCAGCGTCGCCGTCAAACCCAGCGCCGCTTGAGAGGAACACACGGACGGCGCTTGATCCGGTGTAATCGACCGTATCAATACCAATGTCGCCGTCCAAACGGTCAGCGCCAGCGCCCCCGATCAAGGTATCCGCGCCTTCGCCGCCTTCCAGCGTATCAACGCCGGCGTCGCCGATGAGGCTGTCTGCGCCGCCGTCGCCGGTCAGAAGGTCGGCGCCGTCGTTGCCGCGCAAGGTGTCCGCCGATGCGCCGCCGATGAGCGTGTTGTTGGTGTCGTCGCCGGTGAGGGTGTCGCTAAAGGCCGACCCGATCACGCCTTCAATGTTGGCGAGCGTATCGTTATCGGCGTGGCCGCCAGACCAGGTTGATAAGAGCAGGTTGATGTCGACCCCGGCGTTGCTGCTTTCATAGCTCGCCAGGTCATCGCCGCCTTCGCCGTCAATATTGTCGCCGCCGGCGCCGCCCTCGAGGACGTCATTTTCGCCGCCGCCGGTGAGCACATCCCCATTGGCGCCGCCGCGCAGGGTGTCGGCCCCGCCGCCGCCGGCAAGATTATTCGCCTCAAGATTACCAACGACGCTATCAGCGCCGCCAGAACCGATGACGTTTTCGATTTCTGAATAGGTGTCGCCCGCAGCGTCGCCGCCCAAACCAACGCCGGTGCTCAGATTAACTGATACCGCGCCGCCGGACGCTCCGTAGTCTGCTGTATCAACGCCGCCCCCGCCGGAGAGGAAGTCAGCGCCAGCGAGGCCCGCAAGAATGTCGTTATCGCCGCCGCCTGCAAGGGTATTGCTTTCATCGTCACCGGTCAGCGTGTCTGCGTTTGCAGAGCCGGTCAGGTTTTCGATGCTACTAAAAGTGTCGCCGGCAGCCGAGCCAAACTGCGCCACATTCGTTGTCAGGTTCACATTCACGCCGACGCTGCTGTCGGCGTAACTGGCCGTATCCTGACCACCGCCGCCGATCAATTCGTCGCCGTCAGCGCCGCCCTGGAGAATGTCGTTCTGGGAGCCGCCGTCGAGGGTGTCCGCCCCCCCGCCGCCGATCAAGGTATCAACGCCCGCAAGGCCGGTTAGGATATTCGCGTCGCCATCGCCCGTTAGCACATCTTCTTGCAGCGAGCCTTCGATGTTTTCGATTTCGATCAGGACATCGCCGTCGGCGTCGCCGCCGCTCGTAAAGCCAGGGCCGCTGATATCAACCGTGACGCCGCCGCCGGAATTCCGGTAGGTGACCGTGTCATTGTCCGCACCACCGTCAATCGTATCCGCGCCAGCCCCGCCTTCGATCAGGTCCGCCCCTTGGCCGCCGCTCAAATTGTTCAGGGAAATGGTGCCGATCAGCGTATCATTGCCGTCCGACCCAATCGCGTTCTCTATGCTGACATATTCGTCGCCCTCGGCGAAGCCGCCAAGGCCGAAGCCGTTTTGCAAATCAACAAAGACCGCCGCGCCCGAACCGCTATAATCAACCGTGTCAAAGGCAGAACCGCCATCGAGGCTGTCGGCGCCCAGGCTGCCGACCAATGTATCGGATCCCGCTTCGCCAAATATCGTGTCATTGCCGCCAGCGCCGTCGAGGCTGTCGTTACCGCCGCGCCCTTGGAGCACGTTTTCTTCCGAATCGCCGATGATCGTATCGTTGAAGTTTGACCCGATCGCGTTCTCGATATTGGAAAATGTATCGCCAGTGGCGTGACCGCCTGTCGCCGCATCGTTTTCAATATCGACAGAGACGGCCGCGTCGGACGTTTCATAGCTGACCGTATCAATGCCGCCGCCGCCATCGGTAACGTCTGCGCCTTCGCCGCCGATAAGCGTGTCTGCGTTTTCACCGCCGAGAAGCGTGTCATCTTCAGCGCCGCCCGACAATAAATCAGCGCCGTCGTTCCCTGTGAGGACGTTTTGCTCAGAATCGCCAATCAGCGTATCGCTTGAGTTTGAGCCCTGAACATTTTCAATTGAATCAAACGTATCAAATTGCGCATCGCCGCCGACGCCGACGCGTGCCTGCAAATTGACATTTACGCCGACCCCGGAGCTTCGATAATCAACGAGGTCGACGCCGTCGCCGCCCACCAGGCTGTCCGCCCCGCCGAGGCCAATGAGCGTGTCGTTACTGTCGCCGCCCGACAACGTATTGTTTTCATTGTCACCCGTCAGCGTGTCGCTAAAGTCTGAGCCGATGACGCCTTCGATGTCGATATATTCATCGAGCGCGGCCGCGCCAAACTGGCCAACAGAGTTTAGGAGATCGACGTTTACGCCGACGCCTGAGTCCGTGTAGCTCGCGATATCAATGCCGAGCGAGCCGTCCAGGGTGTCGGCGCCGAGCCCGCCGGTCAGCGTATTTTCGCCAAGCCCGCCGATGAGCGAGTCCGCGCCGCCGCGGCCAAAGATCAAATCGTCGCTGGCCCCGCCATCAATGCGGTTGCCAGTATTATCCCCATAGAGAGTATCCCGGAATGCTGACCCGGTGAGATTTTCAATGCTGTCTAAAGTATCGCCGTTGGCGTGGCCGCCTGTATTTGTATTGTTCAGGAGGTCAATATTCACCGATGCGTTTGACCCGGCATAGCTCGCCGTATCAAGGCCGTCGCCGCCAACGATCGAATCGCCCGCTGCCCCGCCTTCAAGAATGTCCGCGCCGTCGCCACCGGTCAAAACATTGACGGCGCCGTTGCCGATCAACGTATCGCCAAGGGCTGAGCCCTCAACATTTTCGATCGAAATCAGGACGTCGTTTTGAGCGTCGCCGCCGAGCCCTGTCTCAGTCGCCAGGTTGACGTTCACGCCAACGAGGGAGCCTGTGTAATTGACCGTATCAGAACCAATACCGCCGTCGATGGTGTCTGCGGCCGCGCCACCTTCAAGGGAATCGTCGCCCTCACCGCCGGATAGGGTGTTCTCGTTTTCGTCACCGATCAGAAGATCGTTAAAGTCAGTACCGATCACGCCTTGAATGTTGACAAGCGTGTCGCCGTCGGCGTCGCCTCCAGAGGCGCTTTGGGCGTCGATATTGACAGTCACCGCGAGGCCCGAACCCGCATAGCTGACAACGTTCTGACCGATGCCGCCGTCAAGACTATCGGCGCCCTGACCACCGCTTAAGGTATCGTCGCCGCCGCCGCCGAGGAGCGTATCATCGCCGCCGAGGCCTGAGAGCGTGTCGTCGCCGCCAGCGCCGTCGAGGATATCGCCGTCGGCGCCGTTGTCGCCGATCAACGTGTCGCCAACGTTTGAGCCCGTTACGTCTTCAATTGAGATCAAGACATCGCCGTCGGCGTCGCCGCCAACGCCCGTCAACAACGAAAGATCGACGCTGACGCCCGCGTTTGACGTTATATAGCTGACGGCGTCACGGCCTTCGCCGCCGTCCAAGGTGTCGGCGCTCGCACCGCCGACGAGCGTGTCTTCGCCGTCGCCGCCGAGCAGACTATCCGCGCCGAAAGCGCCATCGAGGCTATCATTGCCGTCGCCGCCTTCGAGCACATTAGAGCGCACGTCGCCGAAGATATTGTCGTTGAAATCACTGCCGCGAATATTTTCGATATTCGTCAGCGTGTCCCCATCGGCGTCGCCGCCAAGGCCGATATTGTTGGCCAGATCAACTGTGATCGCGGTTTCACTGTCAGAATAATCAGCAAGGTCTAACCCCGCGCCGCCGTCCAGAACATCAGCACCGAGAAGACCGATCAAGGTGTCGTTACCAGCACCGCCGGTCAACGCATTGGCGTCGTCGGTGCCCCGCAAGCGGTCGGCCGAGCTCGTGCCAATAACGTTTTCTATATTTAGGAACGTGTCGCCGTCCGCGTCGCCGCCGGTTGCGGTCTGCAATTCGAGATTAACGTCGACCGCGACCGCCCCGCCTGAGTAATCAATCGTGTCGATGCCGGATCCGCCGTCGATCACGTCAGCGCCGGCGCCGCCGCGCAACTGGTCGGCGCCAGCCCCGCCGCTCAAGGTGTCGTCGCCGTCTTCACCAATAAGGGTATCGTCGCCGCCTTCGCCGCGCAGATCGTCGTCTGAAGCGTCGCCCACGAAGCGATCGTTAAAGGCCGATCCAACCAGCGCTTCTACGTCGAAAAACGTATCGCCATTGGCGTCGCCGCCGGAGCCGACGCCCGTGTTGAAATCGACAACAACGCCGCTGGCGGAACCCGCATAGCTTGCGATGTCAAAGCCCGCCCCGCCGGAAATCACATCAACGCCGGCGCCGCCTTCAAGCGAATCGTCGCCTTCGCCGCCGAAGAGTTGGTTGTTTTCACCGTCGCCGACGAGGGTGTCGTTGAAATCACTGCCGATGATGATCTCAAGATTGGCGTAGACGTCGCCTGCTGCGTCGCCGCCGGCGCCAAAGCCTGTCGTGAGGTTTACATTGACGCCCACAACGCTTGCGGCGAAATCGACCGTGTCCACACCATCGCCGCCGTCGAGCGTATCGGCGCCACCGGCGCCCACAAGCGTATCGTTACCCTGGGCGCCGCGTAATTCATTCGCCTCGTCGTCGCCCAACAGGGTGTCGTTAAAGGCTGATCCCCCAACCCCTTCGATAGAGATCAGGGTGTCGCCGTTAGCGTCGCCGCCCGTCGCCAACTGAGCGGCCAGATCAACGCTTACCGCCGCGGACGATGAGAAGTAATCCGTGCGATCGAGGCCAGCGCCCCCATCAAGTAAGTCTGCACCCTGACCACCTTCGAGACCATCGTCGCCAGCGCCGCCGCGCAGCGTATTCTCCCCGGCGTCGCCTTTTAGGGTGTCGTCAAACTGCGAACCGTCAATATTTTCAAATCCAGACAGCGTATCAACATCGCCGCCCTCAAGCCCCGCCGACGCCGTACCGGCGCCGAGATCCGCGTTTACGGCGGTCAACAGCGTACTGAAGTCTAGGACGTCAACGCCCACGCCGCCCGACAGGCTGTCGCTGCCGAGACCACCATCGATCGTGTCGTCGCCCACGCCGCCATCAAGGGTGTCAGAGCCTGCGGCCCCGCGCAAAATGTCCGAACCCGATCCACCGACAAAGCGATTGTCGGCGCCGTCGCCAAGAAGCGTATCGTCGAAAGCGGAGCCCAGTATTTCTTCGATAGCAGTGACGACATCGCCATCGGCCTCGCCAGCAAAGCCAGCGCCGGCTGCAAGGTCCAGCCCTACCGCTGCGGTCGCCAGCGTGTAGTCGACAAGGTCAGACCCCTCGCCGCCATCGAGCGTGTCGGCCCCGCCCGCGCCGCCCAGGGTGTCGTCGCCGGCCCCGCCGAGGAGGCTGTTTGCGCCGCCATCGCCAACGATGAAATCATCAAAGGCGGATCCTTCGATGTTTTCTATATTAGTGAGCGTGTCGCCGGTGGCGTCGCCGCCTACAAAATCACCCGTACCGAGATTAATTGACACGGCTTCATCTGACCGTTGATAGCTCGCCGTGTCCAAACCGCCGCCGCCGTCAATCTGGTCAGCGCCACCCAAGCCTTCGAAGAAATTTGCGCCCGCATCGCCGGTCAGGCTGTCGTTGAATTCAGAGCCGACAACGCCTTCGATCGACGTCAGCGCGTCTCCGTCCGCGTACCCGCCGGTGATTTCCCCGGCCACCAGGTTGATGCGCACGGGCGCATCCGAAAGCTCATAGGAGGCGATGTCGTCGCCTGCCCCGCCGTTGATTTGATCTGCGCCGATGCCAGCGACAATCGTATCGTCGCCGCCGCCTGCTGAGATGGTATTACCGGGCGGGTTTACTGGGAGTACGACCACCTGGTCGCCCGTTAGCGCATCCACGAAGACCATGTCTTCTGGCGAGTCGACGATCGCCTGGACGACCTGGGTGCTCGCCGTGGTCGTACCGATATTTCCGTTGGCGTCGACCACGTCATACTGGACGGTCAGAACGGTAGAGCTAAAAAACCCGTTGGCGTCAGGCTCGCCCGTGGCGTCCGCCACCACATATTGAATTTGTGCATTCAATAGGAACGGGTTTTCCGGGTCCGCGACAAAGCTATAGCTGCCGTCGCCGCCCTCGCCGTTTAGGACGGTCCAGCCCTCTGGCAGGCCGGTAATTGTGGCTTGGGTCGGAACAAATCCTTCAAAGGGGATCTCAACAGAAATCTCAAACAGCCTAGTTGTTGAGCCCGTTGGCGCAAGGTCCGGAGAATCGGCAAAAATCAGATCCGAACCTTCCGTGCCGGAAACGCTCTCAACCGCGCTTTGGGCGGCGAAGCTATCGTTCGTATCGGCAGGTTCTTCTGCGGCGCCCCCTTCGATCCGCGCGCCGCCTCCCGGCAAAGCTTCGACCGATTGCGCCGTAACGCCGAGCAAGCGGACCGTGATATCTGAAACGCCAAGATCAAAGACGCTCTCATTATCTTCCGTCTGGGACGAGGGGCCAGCGGCCGCTTCGTTCGAGCGGAAGCGATTGCTAAATTGCGCGAGGTTCTCTTCAATCCGGGAGCTGATGTCCTGGCGGTCGCTGCTGCCTTTTTCAGGATCAATAAAGTCGAGCTCGGCCGCTTTTGGGGCTTCAACCTCGACGATTACCTCCGAAACAGATTGGTCCTGCGCCGACCCATCTTTATCTTCAGAACCCTGCTTTTCACCTGAGGTAAAAGTGACCTCGACGACTTCCGTCGCCTCGATTTCGCCGATACGAGCCAGCAGCTCCTGGGCGGAAAGGCCTTGCGTGCCGAACTGCAGGTAGAGGTCGTCGTCGGTAACGAGATCAAGTCCAGCGCCGAGCAAAATGACCTGGGACCCGTCCGGAAACTTGATGATGATGTCGACGTCGACGACTTCGATTTTGACGTCTTCGATCTCGAACCCGAACTGCGCGTCGCGACCCTCTAGGCGATAGGCTTTGGTCTCGCCAGCCGCAGGCTTGTCGATACGCACAGAAGGCTTGTCGGTCGCCTCGTTTTCGGGAGTTGGCGTCGTTTCAGACATCTGCAGACTTTCAAAGCGCCTTTAAGCGCGCACACAACTCACCGCCGTGCAGACGCAATTCGCCCGCACACCGGCGCCACTATTTGGAATTTTTAAGATCTCGAAGTGAACAGGTGGTTTTGAAACATGGTGAACCATCCCTTTACGGATGCTCGAAAATTGCTTGTTTATTGGGGTTTGAGGGCCTTTCTCGTCATCCGGCGTTGGGCGCCCCAACGCTCGGCAACGACGAGCGGCGGTTAACGATAAGGGTAAGGATGATCTTCGCCTAAACACGCGTGAGCAGAGGGCGCGGGCCATGGGGTTGGGTTGAGGACGTTGGGTTGAGGAAGTGGACGCGGGGGCGCGGGGCCGCGCTCGTGCGACCACGGAAGGATCCTATGGCGCTCATCGGGACAATCGACGGCGGCCCTTGCG
Organism: Pseudomonadota bacterium; assembly: GCA_039197915.1. GTDB lineage: Bacteria > Pseudomonadota > Alphaproteobacteria > Caulobacterales > Parvularculaceae > JAJFFW01. The sequence goes on from JBCCTV010000001.1 coordinate 28,256, forward strand.
CCTTCGTCATCCGCAAAAAAAATCGCGGCATTTGATTAAAATACCCAACGCCTTACCGGCGGGCGGCGCGCTCAACCTCGGTGAGTTCAAAATCAAGCTGATCGGCCAATTGCTGGGCCAAAACATTTTGGAACCGCAGGCTCGCAAATGACGCCGACATATTCTCAAACTTGTTGGCGATATTTTCTTCGCGCGCTTCCGCTAATTCCGCCTGCGCCTCGAGAAGCTCCAGAAGCGTTCTGCGACCCGCTTCAAACTGCTTAAAATAGAGGTCAATAACGCGTTCGCTCGCCTCGACCTGTTCAACGAGTATTTGGGTTTTATCGCTGCTGGTGCGCAAGACACTAATGATATTAAAGGCGTCCTGCTTCAGGAGGTTGCGCTCTTTAAGAAGTCGCTGCTCGACCTCGCGTTCGCGCGCCGCCAACTGTTTGCCGCGAGCGCGCGCAGCGCCCCCGTCATAAAGCGTCCAAGTCGCGGCCAGCATGGCGCGCCCTTCAGTGTTGAAATCCGTAACGCCCAGCAAATTATCCTGGTACCGGCCGGTGACCTCGATTGACACATCCGGCAAAAAGGTACGCTTAACAGCCTTTAATTGGTGCCGTACGGAATTTCCTTCGCGCAGAATTGACTGCAGCAAAAAGCTCCGTGACATGATCGCATCAACGCTTTGCTCATTGAGAGCGTAGGCTTCGCCGACATCAAGGCGCGGCTCGATCAACGTTCCAGGTTCGAGGCCCGTAACCTCCCGGAAACGCCCAATCGCCTGTTCCCGGCGATTTTCAAGGTCGAGCGCTGCGGTGCGCGCCCGATCAAGGCGCGAACGCGCCCGCTTAAGCTCCGCCTCCGACGTATTTCCGCCGTCAAAACTCAACTGGACCAACGCCACAATCCGCTCATGGGCGGCGACGTTATCGCGCGCATTTTGTAGCAACTCGCTGGTCGCTAGAAGATCAAGATAGGCCGAGATCGCCTGGAAAAGCGTGTCCTCAACAATGTCCCTAAACAGAAGATCGCGCGCTTGATAAAGCGCTTTGGTTCGTTTGATTGCCTGGGACGACCGACCAAAATCATAAATACGTTGGGTGACCCGGGCAGACGCCTCGCGGCGGTTCAAGAGATAAGTGCCGACGCCGGACTCATTATAGGTGCTTTCAAGCCCGGTCGCCCCGCTCAACTCCACCTGAGGCAGATAGGCAGCCCTAGCGCCGCCGATCGCCGCCCGACTGTCTTCGGCTTGCCAACGCGCAATTCCAATATCTGGATTATTCTTCAGAGTGTAGATAATCACATCACGAAGGGAAAGCGCCGTGCCCGCTAAGTTTGGCGGCAAGATCAACGCATCATTGACGAAGCGCCGGCTGTTTGTCGTCTTCACCGGCGGCCGTGACAGAGCGGCCTCATATTGCTCCTCGTCGCCATCGAGCAGCGTCTCCTGTCGCTCGATCGGAATGCTCGCCGGGTCGGGCCGGTTTTTCTTTGACCATTTTTTAGGCTTTTCATCCGCCGGCGGCGCCGGCACTTCAGCCGTTGGCTGCGTCTCCTCATATTGCGCATAACTCAATATGCTGACCAATGGCGGGATTTCATCCATGCCGAGGGCGCCAGATTGGGGCGTGGCGTCCGCCGCTGGGTCATTAACAACACGCTCATTAAGGTCGGCACTGATATCGGCACTCGGTTCCGTCTCGCCGCCCGGCGCCGATGCATTTTTCTTAGCATTAGGTTTCGGTTCTTTAGTCCGGTCGGCCTTTTTCCCGTCGACTTGTGGTAAAGGCGGCTGTTGCAAAACAGGCCGATAAACGCTGCGCAGTTCGAGCTCGGCATAGGCGGGCGTTTGCGCGCGCACGTCAGCTGGCGCCGCCAAAAGCAACGCACACGCTGCAAAAGCAGCGCTCCGCACACCAATTAAGATGCGAGACCGAGCTGACATAGGTACCAAAAGACGTACTAACCCATACTTCAACAGAAGTTATCGGCTTTTAGGGTTAATCTCGCGTTATTGGTAAACGCCTGAAAACGCAGAATTTATTGAATGTGATCAAGCTATTCGCGAAGCGCTTTCGCCTGCACTTCTCGAATGGGTTTTAACAGATAGGCAAGAATAGTTTGTTTTCCGGTAATAATATCTACTTCGGCGACCATTCCCGGTAATACCGGCTTGTCGTCCCCAAGGGAGGCGCTTTCGGCCTCAATCCTTACCCGGAAGTAAAGACGGCCGTCCTCGTCCTTCAGGGCGTCTGGCGATACCTCAACGATCTTGCCCGCAAGGCCGCCATGGGTAGCGTAATCATAGGCTGAGACTTTGACGACGGCGGGTAGGCCCGGCCAGACATTCGCGCGATCACGGGGCGAGAGTTTCGCCTCCACTTCAATCGATGCGTTGTCCGGAACAATCTCAGCGATATTTTCGCCGGGCCGCACAACCCCGTTTATATTGTTAACGAAGAGTTTATTGATGACGCCGCTCGTCGGCGCCAACACATCAAAACGGGTGTTGCGGTCGCGCAGCGCTTCGATCGTTTCCTCGAGTTTTGAGATTTCGAACGCCACCTCTGTGAGCTCGCGCTCAGCGTCGGCGACAAACGCAAGCTCCGCCTCGCGACGACGGCCCTTCACTTCCTCCAGCGCCGCTTCGACTTGCGGAATTTGGAACTCCAAATCCGAAATCTGGGTCAGCACCTGCTGGAAACGGGTTTCATTTTCTAAAAGCTCGTTGCGCGATACAGCGCCCTCCTTGCTCAGCTTGCGCAAACTGCCGAGCCGTTCGGACATCAACGCCCGTTCCCGCTTTTTATTCTCAAGGCGCGATTTCCGTTCTGAGAGTTCAAAGTCTTTTTGGTTCACCTGGTCATCGACGATGCTTAACGCTTCGGTAAGTTCCGCCCGTCGACGTTCAAAAAAACGGGTCTGCTGCATCACTTCCGCCGGGAAACGCTGGGCGAGGGCGCCATCAAATTCCACAGTTTCAAGGCCATTCGCTTCTGCAAAAAGCCGACTGCGTTTGAGTTTTGCAGTGTTTAAATCGAGCGCTGCGGCTGCGAGCTCGGCTTGGGCGAAACTGTTTTCAATCCGTAAAAGGACATCCCCCTTCGCAACCTGCTCGCCTTCAGAAATCAAAATCTGGGTGATAATCCCGCCTTCAAAGTGCTGGACAAAATTGTTTTTCTCTTGCGAAACGATCCTTCCTGTGCCCCGGGTTACACGGTCTAGCTCCGCCGTCGCCGCCCAAATGAGCGCAACGCTCAGCGCACCGATGACAATTTGCAGAAAGCGCCGGCTCGCCCGCGCGATGATCACGTCAGAAGAGTCGCCTAGGAAATCCTCTTCTGCGGAAGGATCGTCGGTGGAATGCGTGTCGGAGGAGTGATCGTCAGACATAAAAAACCCGCGGCGTTTGCCAATCAGCACGCATAGAAAAACGCCATTAACCAATCCTTACTCACTCGCTCCTTAAAGATCGGTGCAACGACCAATTCTTTTGAGTTCGGCACGCCGTGCGCAAGCCTTATGGGATTGCGTCAAACTTTAGGGAAACGCTCCGCGATAGGCGCGCATATTGGTTTTGGATCGGGTCTTGTTGTGCAACGGGCATTGACGACAGTGAAAGAAAATATCGGCGCTCGGTTGCAGCGCGCAAAGAGGCCGACGCAGACCGCAGGGGCGGGTCCTGAGACGGGGACCGTTTCAGGGCCTGGGACTGTTTCAGGGCCTGGGGCTGGGAGAGGATCCGGGACGAGATCTGGGCCACCGCCCTCAAATGGGCCCTCAGATGGGCCCTCAGACGGGCGCTCAGACGGGCGCTCTGCAACGCGTCAAAACGGATTTCCGTTGCCAGCGGCCATGAATAAACTCGCCCAGGCGCAAGGCTTTGGGGCAGATACGGACGATGACGCCCTGACGCAAGAATATGGCGAAAAGCCTCGGCGTGCGTCCCTACAAATCCTGGGCGAGCGCCTCGGCTTTAAGCTCGCCGTGCGCAAAACGCCTGTCGCCTCCCTTACCCCAGAAGACGCGCCGTGCATCGTTGTTCTGCGGTCTGGACTGGGGGTCGTTGTTAAGTCCTTCGACCAAAAGGGGTGCCGGATCGAAACGCCGGACGGTGAAACGACGGCGGACCTCGCCGACCTCGCCGCCCAATCGGCCGGCATCGTCTTAGGGCTGCCGTTACGGGACGCGGACGCCAAGCGGCTCACAGAAATCGGCGCAAAGCCACAAAAAGACGACGACGCTGACACGAACCGCGATCCGATGGCGTGGCTTGCCCAGCTCGTATGGCGGCGTCACAAACCGCAATTTGCGCAACTTTTCGCCGCCGCTCTCATCAGTAACTTGTTCCTGGTAACACTGCCGCTTTTCATCATGTCGGTTTATGACCGGGTCATTCCGCATGCCGCCTTTGCTAGCCTGATAACGCTGACAATTGGCGTATTGATTGTCTTTGCCGCTGATCTCGGCTTGCGCTGGGCGCGTTTGAAGTTTGCAGACGCGATTGGCCTGCGTGTCCTCCAGGGCGTGCAATCGACGATTTACCGGCGCGTCTTATTTGTGAAACTTGCAAACCGGCCGAAATCCGCCGCGGCGATATCGAACCTACAGCGGGATCTGGAAAACGCATGCCTCATGTTGCCTGAGTTTATGGTGGGGTGCGTAACGGACACGGCCTTCGCCTTACTAATCATTATGCTGATAGCATCGATTTCTGGCCCCGTCGCTTTAGTCACGCTTCTCGGCGCCGCGGTGGTCGCGGGTGTGGTTTTCTATGGCGCGACGAAAGCACAAAAACCAATCCGGGAAACGACGCAATTGCGCGGCCTTGGCGCCGGGCAAATCGCAGAAACGATAGACGCCTTAAGCGCGGTTAAAGCAAGCGGCGCCGAACATGCGCTGTTGCGCAAATATGAGCGCGCAAACACGCTCACCGCCGTAAAAGGCCACGATGCGCGCCACCTGACGCGATTTTCATCGCAAGCGGCTGGCGTCATCGTTCAAGCGACGATTGTCGCATCGATCGCCTGGGGTGTTGTGCGCATCGATGCAGGCGCAATGTCAATCGGGGCTTTGGCGGCGACGACCTTGCTTGTCGGCCGGGCCGTCACGCCCATTGGTCAGCTAACAGATCAATTCTGCCGGCTGCGTTCGGCGCGCGACGCCCTCTCGGAAGCATTTAAACTTGTAAATACCCCAGAAGAAGAGGGCGGCGAAGCCGACGGCGGATCAGAGCGGCCCGTGCACGGCGCATTTTCCCTCACGAAAGCAAGTTACCGCCATGAGGGAGCGGAAATCGATGCGCTTTCAGAAATTTCTATACAAATTAAACCGGGAGAAAAAATCGGTCTGATCGGCCGAAATGGCGGCGGCAAGACCACGCTCTTGCATCTCTTATCGCGCCTCTATGAGCCGACAAGCGGCGCCATGACGATTGAAGGCGTCGATGCGCGGCAGTTCTCCCCCCAACGCTTGCGGCGGGACATCTCATTCATGCCCCAGGAAACCGTTCTCTTTAACGACACATTGCTGGCGAATATTTGCCTAGGGATGGAAAAGGTAGGCGCGAAAGCCTTTGAGCGCGCAGTCTCGCTTTCGGGCGTCGACCAGTTCGCAGCTTTGAACCCAAAAGGCTACAGCATGATCGTCGGGCCCCGGGGTGAATTCCTGTCGGCGGGTGAGCGCCAGGCGGTTGGTCTTGCGCGCGCTTTGTTGCGGAATACGCCGGTTCTTCTCCTCGATGAGCCGACGTCCCTTATGGACCAAACCGCGGAAGCGCGCGTTGTCGCCGCTTTTGCTGACGCCATGAAAGAGACGACGCTGATCCTATCCACCCACCGCTTGCGGCTTCTCGCGCTGACGACACGCGTCATCGTACTCGACCGTGGCCGGATTATCGCCGATGGACCCCGCGATGAGATTTTGAAGTCCATGGGTGCGGCCGCCTAAGCTCCCCGAAAAACCGACGACGCGCCCCAGGGCCCCTCAGCGCGGCATGGGCCCTGGTCGTTCCGCCAAACCGCTCCGTAGCAAAAGCGCCCTTGTTTCCCAAAGGGTAATGGGCGCGAGAGAACGCCTTCCTTCCCCAAAGCAATGCCAAAACCACTGGCGAAAGCGCTACTGGCGCTTTGTCTTATCCGATCCGCTTCCCAATAGCGGTCCTCGAATAGGCGGCGCCCGTTGGCGGTCAAGAAAACGCGAGTAAACCAAAGACAAGTACCCAGTTCAGAACGTAGCGACGTTGCTCTAGCGCAGCGGGCGTTCTAATAGGTCGGCCGCGCGTCTCGACGTTTTTGTTTGGCGCGACTGCGACAGCCTTCCCTGCGCCAATATGCTGACATTGTGGTCGCCTGGCGCGCGAGGGTCGCGCCAATGGAAAAGGATGCACGGCAATGACTCTCGAAACTGGGACACTGGAAACGGAGACGCTCGAAACGGACTATCTGATTATTGGCGCTGGCGCCGCGGGGCTCGCCTTTGCCGATGAAATGCTAAACCATTCGGACGCCCACATGACTTTGGTCGACAAGCGCCACGCACCGGGCGGCCATTGGAACGACGCCTATCCTTTTGTCACGCTGCACCAGCCGTCGGCTTTTTACGGGGTTAACTCGAAGGAGTTAAGCGACGGCCGGATCGACGACCGCGGCGTCAACGCTGGGTACATGTCGCTCGCATCCGGCGCTCAGGTTACCGACTATTTTCATTCAATCCTGCGCGATCGCCTATTGCCGTCCGGACGCGTCTCGTTTCTGCCGATGACACAAGCAAGCGAAGACGGCTCATTGAAATCAATGCTCTCTGGCGAACCTCAGAAAATTCATGTGCGGCGGAAAATTGTCAACGCTGGCTATCAAACAAACAGTGTGCCTCGCACCCATGAACGGAAATTCAAGGTAGCGCCTAGCGTCCGGTGCGAACCGCCGAACGACCTGCCGCGCCTCGCCCCTGACCACGACCGCTACGTTGTCTTAGGCGCTGGTAAAACCGCAATCGATTCGCTCGTCTGGATGCTGACGAACGGGGTTTCACTGGACGCGATCACCTGGGTGATGCCGCGCGACCCTTGGCTTTGGAATCGGGCGACAACCCAGCCGACGCTGTCGCATTTTGAGGCGACGTTCGGTGGACTGGCGGCCGAACAAGAAGCCCTCGCGGCCGCAACGGACGCCGCCGATTTTGCTCACCGTATGGAGCAATCCGGCCGTTGGCTGCGTATTGACCCCAGCGTTGAGCCGCAATTTTTCCACGCCGCGACCGTCAGTGAGCGTGAGGTATCTGAGTTGCGCAAGATCAGCGACATCATCCGTATGGGGCGCGTACAAGAAATCACTGAAGCCGAGATCGTTCTAGACGGGGGTCGGCGCCCTACCCCCGAAGGCGCGCTTGTGATTGACTGCACTGCGCAGGCTATCGCGAAAACGCCCCTCAAAACAGTCTTTGATGGAAACACCATCACTGTTCAAATGATCCGCTTTCCGCAGATCACATTTAGTGCAGCGTTGATTGCCTTCATGGAAGCGACCATCTATGACGACGCTGAGAAAAACAAAATGGCGGCGCCGATCCCCCTGCCAGACAGTATCGAGGACTATTTCTCAACCCTCCTGCCTGACTATATGAACCGATACGCCTGCGGACAGAATACGGAAATTCGCCGGTGGATCGCCGCCTCACGGCTTGATGGATTTATTAAAGTCGCCAAATCAGCCCCTGAAGACGACGCCGAAAAACAGGCGTGCTTGAAGCGCCTGCGGGACGCGACCATGCCGGCGGCGGCAGGGCTTCAGCGGCTGGTTGCCCAAAGCTCGACGGATGGGGCCTAGCGCTGAAAGCTTCAGCTCTTACACCGCAATACCGCGCAAGGTTTAGGGCGCCGCCGACGCTACGTTGTTTGCGTTCGGACGATCGAGATGGTGGTCGTCCGCGCCGTCAAAATCAGCTGCCGCGTCAAACACAACCTTTAGCAACGGGTTGGGAAAACGGCGCCGTGTTGTCACCGCATAGAAATGCTCGGCGACGCTCGGCAACGTCGTCACTTCATCGAGCGCACCGCTTTCTAATTCGTCGATAACAACAATGGGCGGCACCACGGCGAGGCCGGCGCCGTCCCGGGCAAGCACCCGCAGGAGCGCCATGTCGTCAACCTCAGCGACGATCTTCGGCCGCACACCGAGTTTTTCACACAGGGCGTCAAACCCAACCCGCATGGCGTTATCAACCGACGGCGTAATCACAACGTGCTTTGAGATCGTTTCCGCCAGGTTTTTCCCTGGCTTCAGCCGCCGGGGGCAGCCGACGAGGCTCACCCGTTGCTCGGCGAGCTTGTGGACAATCCAGTCCTCATCGGCGGTGCGCACGGGCGCCTGGTTAGTCAGCACCACATCAAGATTGTGGGCGTTCAGGTCTTCAATCAGCGTGCGCAAGCCCGCCGTGCGGATCGTGACCCCGGCGGTGTCGTCTGTCATTAAGGGTTTTAAAAACTGGGCCTGGAAGTTGCGCGACAGGGTCGAGAGGGCGCCGACCCGCAAGACCCGCAACGTCCCGTCCGATTGCTCATTTAGGGTGCTGACCAATTCGTCACCGGTGGAAAAAATCGCGTCCGCATGGTCGAGCGCGATCTTGCCGGCCTCCGTCAGAACCAGTTGCTTGCCTTTGCGGTCAAACAGAGCGTGACCTAGGCGGTCTTCTAACTTCTTGATTTGGAGCGATAAAGCAGACTGGGAAACGTTTAGCTGGTCGGCCGTGCGGGTCAGATTGCCGTTATGAGCGACGGCCCAAAAGTAGCGCAGGTGATTGTAGTTCAGGATCGCCATTTTGTTCACTTATTTAGAATGAACTTATCTCATCTTTGAATTATATAAATTTTACGGTCTTCGATAGATGCTCCTGAGCCAAAACGTCACGGAGAAGACCCGATGTCCCCATTTGCGTCTCAACTTGCCCCAGCGGCCTACCTGCCATTCGTCGCTGCGCTCGCCTATGCGTCCGTGGCGATCTTCGGCCTAACGCGGAACCCGTCTGCGACGCTGACCGTCAACGCAGCCCGGTTAGCTGGCATCATTGGCTTCGTGGCGGCGATCGCCAGTCTCGCTGCAGCGCTCATGACGCTTGGCACAGGCGGGGTGACAGCGTCCGCCCTTGGATACGCGTTCCGGCTCGACGCCTTAAGCGGGATGATGCTGGGCGTTGTCTCTTTTGTCGGTATGGTCGTGATCGCCTTTAGCCGTAATTATCTCGACGGGGACCCACGGCACGCGCACTTCATGGCGCGCCTTTGCCTGACGCTTTGCGCCGTAACGCTCCTTGTGTCCGCAAGCAATCTCTACCAACTCGTGGGCGCATGGATCGGTATGAGCCTCGCCCTGCATGAGCTTTTGGTGTTCCGCAAAGAACGCCGCGGCGCGGTCATCGCGGCGCGAAAAAAATTCGTCCTGGCACGGATTGGCGATACCTGCCTCCTCGTTGCAGCGATCCTACTTGCGCGCGCCTTCGGGTCGACCGAACTCGCCACAATATTCGAGGCGGCGAAAGCGGCATCCGCGGCGGGCGCCGTTCCAGCGGAAGCGATGGTCGCGAGCGCTTTAATCGGGGCGACGGCGCTTTTGAAGTCAGCGCAATTCCCGGCCCATGGTTGGATTACGGAGGTTATGGAAACGCCGACGCCGGTGTCCGCACTCCTGCACGCCGGTGTCGTTAACGCAGGCGGCTTCCTGCTTATTCGGTTTGCTGACGTTTTCATGCTCAATGCCGGCGCAATGCACATAGTCGCGTTTGTCGGCGCCGCCACCGCGATCTTCGGCGCCGCTGTCATGCTGACGCAATCGAGCATCAAGGTGCAGCTTGCCTATTCGACCGTGGCGCAAATGGGCTTCATGATCATGCAATGCGGCTTCGGCGCGTTCTCTGCGGCCGCACTCCATATTGCCGCCCATAGTTTTTACAAAGCCTACGCCTTCCTCTCCTCCGGGGACGCCGTGCGCAATGTTGAAGCGCTGAAAAAAGCGCCGAAGGCGGAAGCAAAACCCGCCTATGTCGCGCTTGCGGCGGCCATGGCGGTCACGGCCTACGCTGTCGGGTCGACGCTATTCGCGGGCCTTTTAGGCCATAACGCGGCAACGCTGACCCTCGGCGCGATCTTCGTGATGGGCGTCTTTGTTTTCCTCAAAGAAGGGGCTAGCAACATTTCGCTGATTGCGCGGATCGCACCGGCCGCCCTTGCAGCGACTGCAATTTACTTTGGGCTGCAGTTCGCGTTCGCCGTCGCCTTCGCGGGCGTCGCCCCAGCGCCCGCAGAGCCGGGGGCCGTTGGCGCGGCGTTGATGGCGACCACCATCCTCGCGTTTTTGGGCCTGACGTGGCTTCAAACGGCGCCTGAAAATCTGCGCCTAAAAGTTCTGCGGGCAGTCTATACGCCGCTTAAAAATGGTCTCTACACAAACCTCTACTTCGATCGCCTCGTGGGGGCGCGCAAGCGCGTTCCCGGAGCCCAAAACGTTTAACGCCCGCTCGAGCCTTAAGAGGACAAGCAGATGAATATCGCAACACTGAATAAAACAGACGAACGAGGCGCCAAACGGATCCCGTCCCTTTCGGCCTCGGCGGTTAAAACGGCGGCGGCGCAAGCTATTGAGAAAATTGCGCCGCTTTGGCCCCTAAAGACGTTTGTTGCGGTCAACCCAATGCTTGGGTTTGCGGGCGAAGACTTCTCTGACGCCGCACAAGCGATCGCGCTCGCCCATGGCGGCCGGACGCTCGCAACCCGGTCATTTTACAAGGACGCCTTCGCCAGCGGGCGCATTGACGCCGACGCCATTGCCGAGGCCCTAAAAACACTTGGAGGGTCCTACGCCCGCACACATACGGTAGACACGATCATTGCAGCCCTCGACGAAACGCCAAAAAAGCGCGTTAAGCCGGCGCCGACCGTCGCTGACATCGCGAGCGAGACGTCAGACACAGACTGGAATGCGGTGATTACGGATAAAGTATCCGCATGGGCTGGTTCCTATTTTGACGAAGGCCAAGCCGCCTGGCGCTCGCCCTGGCGGGACTTGCCGCCCTATCAAGCCTGGCGCGAAGAAGCGATGCGGGACGCGAGTTTTAAGCATATTGGATTGAGCGACCTGCGCGCAGCGATCGCGGCCTTGCCGGAAACCGCCGTTGAAATGCTCCAGGCGGCGGCGACACGGCACGCGTTTGATGAAAAAAGTCTGTCTGCATATTTTCTGCGTCTGCTGGCGACGGTCAGCGGCTGGGCCGGGCACGCCCGCTTTAAGGGCTGGATTGCTGGCTTAAATGGCGCACAAGACGAGACGGCGATAGACATGCTTGCGATCCGAGCGGCCTATGACCTTGCAATCCTCGATGCAACGCCATCGGCCACGCTTTCGCCTGCTTGGGCGACGGCGACAAAGCGCTTCTCCGACGAAGCGGGGCTGACGCCGACGAAAGACTTCACCATCGATTATATTCTGCATACGGCCTATGAAATATCGGGCCGGAGGCCACTCTTGGACGCGTTGACTGCAGAAAATAAGGGCCAGACACAAGAAACCCGCGCGTCGTCTCAATTGGTCTTTTGCATTGACGTTCGCTCAGAGCGCCTTCGCCGCTCCATTGAGGCGGCAGAGCCTAGTGTTGAGACCATGGGATTCGCCGGGTTTTTTGGCTTCGCGATCGAAGTCGCGCCGCTGGGCTCAAAGGAAGGCGGCGCCCAGTGTCCCGTGCTTTTAGCGCCGTCGCACACGGTTGCAGAACATGTTTGCGGCGCAAGCCACGAAGAGAATGAAACGGCGATAAAAACACTGACTGCCGGAAAACGGTTTCAACGGGCTTGGAAGGCTTTTAAGTCGTCGTCCGTTTCGTCTTTCGCCTTTGTGGAAGCGATGGGCTTCGGCTTTGCCGGCAAGCTCGCGCGCGCCTCGATCGGCGCGACTGAAAACCATACGGCGCCGCGGACCGCGCCCTCGATCGAGCCAGCAACGCTCGGCGAGCGCGCCATTGGGTTCGACGCTGAGACCCGGTTGGCGCTCGCCACTGGCGCCTTAAAATCTATGTCGCTGACGGATAATTTTGCGCGCCTCGTTGTAATGGTCGGACACGGCTCGACCACTGAAAATAATCCCTATGCGGCGGGCCTTGATTGCGGCGCCTGCGGCGGACACACCGGTGAAGCAAACGCCCGGGTCGCCGCGGCGATCTTAAATGACCCGGCGGTGCGTGACGGGCTCAAAGACGCCGGGATCTCCATTCCCGAAGACACACACTTCCTCGCCGGGCTTCATGACACCACAACCGACGACGTGACCCTTTTTGAAACGGACCGCGCCCCGGAGAGCCACGCCGATGACATAACGGCGCTCCAGAAAACCCTAGCGACCGCCGGCGAGACCACCCGGACCGAGAGGGCGCCGTTTCTGGCAATTCCGTCGGGCGACAACATCCATTCAAATATTGATGCGCGCGCCCGCGACTGGTCGCAGGTGCGCCCTGAATGGGGCCTCGCCGGGTGCTCAGCCTTTATTGTGGGTCCTAGGGCGCGCTCCATGGGTCACGACTTTGGCGGCCGGGCCTTCCTCCATTCCTACGACTGGAAAGCCGACGATAGCTTTGCAACGCTTGAGCTCATCATGACAGCGCCAATGGTGGTCGCTAGCTGGATCAACCTCCAATATTACGCCTCGACGGTCGACAACCGCGTCTTCGGGAGCGGCGACAAGACTTTACACAATGTGGTCGGGGCGCTCGGCGTCCTCGAGGGCAACGCCGGCGACCTGCGGGTTGGGCTGCCGCTGCAATCAGTGCATGACGGGGCGCAATTCATGCATGAGCCAATGCGGTTGAACGCCTTTATTGATGCGCCAATCGAGGCCATGAATGAGGTGATCGCCAAACACGCCGGGGTCAAAGACCTATTGGACAACGGCTGGGTACATTTATATGCGTTAACTGAAACGGGCGCACCGCGGCGGTATCTGGGCGGTCTCGAATGGGAGACCGCTGCAGCAGCAGCTTAAGTTTGGCGGCGCGTCGCAACGACAAAAGGACCTTCGCCATGCGTCTACCGCCACACCTTGACCGCTTGGAAAGCGAAGCGATCCACATTTTGCGAGACGGCGTCGCTGAGGCTGAGCGGCCCGTCATCCTGTTTTCTGCCGGCAAGGATTCAACGGTCCTTGCGCATCTCGCCATCCGCGCCTTTTACCCATCCCCACCGCCGGCCCCGCTCCTGCACGTCGATTCCACCTGGGAGTTTAAGGACCTGATGGCGTTCCGGGACGACTTTGCAAAAAAATGGAATTTCGAGTTGCTCGTGCGGTCAAACGAGAAAGGCCGCGCAGAGGGCGTGAACCCGTTTGACCACGGCTCCTATTACACGACGACCATGCGAACAGAAGCGCTCAAAAACTCCCTAGACGAGGGCAAATTTGACGTGATCTTCGGCGGCGCCCGCCGGGACGAAGAAGCCTCGCGCGCCAAGGAGCGGATTGTTTCCGTGCGTGACAAATCCCACGGCTGGGAACCGCGCCGGCAACGCCCCGAGTTATGGAACAATTATAATTGGCGCCGGTCGCCGGGGGAAACGCTGCGGGTCTACCCGATCTCCAATTGGACCGAGTCGGACCTTTGGGATTACATCCTGATCCGGAATATCGAGCTCGCGCCCCTTTACTACGCGGCGCCCCGGCCCGTTGTTGAGCGGGACGGCGTTTTGATCGTTGTCGATGATGAAAAGACCATGCGCTTTGAGCCCGGTGAAGAGCCAAAGATGGAAACAGTCCGCTTCCGGACCTTAGGCTGCTGGCCCGTTACCGGAGCGATTAAATCAGACGCCGCTGACAATGCAGGGATCGTTCGGGAAAACCGCGCGGCCAATATTTCTGAGCGCCAAGGCCGCGTAAGCGACGAAGGCAGCCTCGAAGCACAAAAACGCGCCGGCTATTTTTAGGCGGAAGGCGTCGAGACTTTATTTCTTGCTATCCGCGCACTAATGAACGGCACAGCTTAAAGCCGTGCTCTTCGCTGGAAAGCGTTTAACGGGATCAAATCCCGTATCATCAGTATTTAAGCGAGACCGCCGTCGATCAAGGCGAAGTTACGCGCTGATCGCTTGAGCGCTTCTGGCGTGGTGTAGGAGAACCGCGGCGCCTGCCGTGGCTTTTCACCCAGTCGCTCAATGACCGCGTCAGCGAACGCGGTGGGCTCAAGCGCCGTCGCATAAGGGTTTAAGTGGGCGAGGTCTTCCGTGTGCACCCCGCTTTCAAAGGCTGAAAGCAAAGCGTCGCAGGCTTTCTCAGCAGCCGAGGTAAAACCAGCAGCCGCTGCAAGCCGAGCGCCCGCCAGGATCGACGGCGCAACACCACAAGCCTGGTGGTCAGCGTCTGCTCGCCAACCAGGCGCCGCCGTGGCGACACAATAGGGCCCACGCGCCTTGGCGCCCGCAGGGTTCTCGGTGATCGATAGCGTGCGTGCGCCCGATAATTCTCGCGCGACGTCGGCCACCGTTTCCGCAAACGGCCGCGGCGCGAAAATCACGCTGACGCTCGCCCCGCTCACGAGCCGGGACAAACCGGCATGCACCGGCGCGATTTCTATTGTAACGTCTAGGGCGTCGTTGATCTCCCGCCCGGCCATTGCGGAAAGCCCCGCGCGCGAGGCTAGATCATGGGTTTCGGTCAGGATCAAAAGCGGCTCGCCGGAGCGCTCACGCGTCAGCGCCTGGGCGCGCATCAACGCTGCGTAGGCGCTCGCCTGGCCCGGGGCCGATGGCGAAACCACGGCGACGTCCAGTTTTTTCAGACCCGCCCGCAGAAACGGGTGATAGGCGCGCACGAAGTCGACGCGCGCATCCGCAGCAGCCCCAGTGGCAGCCGCACCAGTGGCAGGAGCGCCATGGACTTCGTCGCGAGCTTGGGCGTAGCGGTGGGGACCTGAGCCTAACGAACGATCGGTGAGGTATAATGCGTGACGCCCCGCATCCTTTAAGCGAGGCGCGTCAGACATGATAGTCAGCTTCGCGCCCGCGGCCTCTAAGATATTTAAGCCCAAGCGCGCCTCTGCCCCGAGGTGGGCCCGCGCGGCGGCGATTTCGATGGTGAGCCCGGCGTTCGCTTCAACGATTTCCAGCGTCGTTGGCGCTTCCGGCGGCTTTTGGTGGATCGTCATGGGCGCGTCCCGCATTATGCAACAATGCTTTGTACGGGTGCCGACGACGCAACAAAAATTCATTTTCGCGAAAGTTACGATCGAAAAAAACTATTGATCCAAAACCGCCTCGGTCAGTTTTTTTGGCGAGCCAAATTGGATCTCAGCAAACCGCGCATAAAGGCCGCCCCTTGCCATCAGCGTTTCATGGTCGCCTTGATCAACGATACGGCCGTTTTCGAGGACGAGAATGCGGTCTGCATTCAAAACCGTCGATAATCGATGCGCGATCACGAGCGTCGTGCGGTCTTCAGAGATCTTCTGAAACGCCGCCTGGACGGCCCGCTCGCTCTCAGAATCAAGGGCGCTTGTGGCCTCATCGAGGAGCAAAATAGGCGCATCGCGCAGGATCGCCCGGGCAATCGAAAGCCGCTGGCGCTGGCCGCCGGACAGTTGGTTTGAGCCTTCGCCGAGCGGCGTTTCATACCTCTCGGGCAAACGGTCAATAAATTGGGCGTCGTCGGCCGCCTCGGCTGCCGCGCGAACATCAGCGTCGCTCGCCTCGGGCCGCCCATATCGAATGTTGTCGGTCACGTCGCCTGAAAACAGCGGCGCATTTTGTTGGACGACGGCAAAGGCGCTGCGCAGGTCCAGGGGATCGAGCGACTTGATGTCGAGGCCGTCAATTGTGATGCGCCCGGCGGTCGGATCATAAAACCGTAAGAGCAGCTGGAAAATCGTGCTTTTTCCGGCCCCGGACGGTCCGACGAGCGCCACCGTCTCGCCTGGATTGACGTTGAAAGAAACGCCGTCAAGCGCCTGTTCGTTCGCGCGCTGGGGATAGGCGAAGCGAACATCATTAAAGGCGAGACGTCCTTCAAATGGCGCCGGCGCGATGGCCGGCGTCGCCGGGGCCGCGATCTCCGGTTCTAGGTCCAGAATTTCAACGAGCCGCTCGGTCGCGCCGGCGGCGCGCATGATTTCAGCATAGACTTCCGACAGGAGGCCAACGCCGCTCACCACGGTGAAAGCGTACAAGACAAATTGCGCCATAGCGCCAGGGGTTGTCGCCCCGCTTTGCACTTGCACCGCGCCGAACCATAACATCCCAATGAGACCGCAGGCAGACCCAGCCGTTAGGACGCCCAACATCACCGTACGGACTAATATCCGTTTCATTGAAACCTGGAACGTCGCCTCAAGCGCATCATCGAAACGCGCGATTTCAGCCTTTTCTTGGGTAAACGCTTGGACCGTTTGAATGGCGCTGACGCCTTCGCTTGCGCGCATTGAGGCGCGCGCCAGGGTGTCTTGGCTCGCGCGCGATAGGCGCTGTATGCGATTGCCCAGTCTGAGTGCCGGAAAAATCAACAAAGGCGCCGCGGCCAGGACAATCGCAGCCAGGCGCCAATTAACGATGACCATCAAAATGAGCGCGCCAATGGTTGTCACGGACGTGCGCAGGGCGACCGAGATCGACGAGCCCACAAGGGTTTGGATAAGCGTCGTATCCGTTGTGAGGCGGGAGAGAATTTCACCGGTGCGCAGGTCGGCGTAGGCCCGGGGGTTTAACGCCATCAGGCGCGCATAGACGGCGGAGCGCAAGTCAGCGACGACGCGCTCGCCCAGTCGTGAAATAAAATAAAACCGCGCCGCCATCGCCGCGCCGAGCGCGAGGGCGACGCCCATGCCAGCAAGAAAATAAATGCTTAGCCCCCTGCCCCCCGGACCGCTGTCGCCAATACCTCCGCATACCGACGTCAGGCCGTCGCCAACGCCCTCAATTGAAACGCCGTAGCCGCAGTCCAGAAGAAACCGGAAGGCAGCCGGCAGGGCGAGGGTTAAAACCGACGCAAGCAACAAGAAAAAACAAAACGCCGCCAACTGCGCCGGATAGGCGCGCACAAACGGCCAAAGCCTGCGCAACGGACGCACCGTGCGGCCTTTGCCCCGCTTGCCCGTTTCATTGCGAATACGCTCGGAGAGAGCAGCGCCTGGGCTTCGGGCGACATCGTCTGCGCCTCTCACCGGCGGCGTTGCTGTTGTCATGTGTTTTCCACGCGTCGCGCCAATGAAAACAAAAACGACGCGCCTTTTTCTCCCGCAGCGCAAAGGTTATTCCGGGCCCTGCTGTTACGCTTAGAGTAGGCGCGGTCAGGTGAGAAACAAGGTTTCGACCATGATTAGTCCGGCGCTTTTCGAACTTTGTTCCGCAAATGGCGGCGCTATTCTCGGACGAGCCATCTGAAGATGCGCTTGAGAAGCGCCTGCGACGGCAGGGCGCGCGTCCCCAACGAGGTCAGAGCCCCGTTGAAATGCGTAACAGGCCTTGTACATGACGAACGAAACGCAAAATGCGACGCAATCGGCGGGGGATATCCTGACCACCATTAAATCACCACCAGACTGGACCAGCGCGTCACGGGATCGGGCGACCGAGAGCGTTGGCGTTAGTGGAAGCGGGACCAAAGAGGCCTTGGTCGTTCGAGATTTATGCAAGCGCTACGAGACTGATGGCGGCGCTTTGAACGTTTTGGATCGCGCGTCCCTCACGCTTGCTCCCGGCGACGCCGTGGCGCTCACCGGCGAATCCGGAAGCGGCAAGAGCACACTCCTGCATTTGATCGCGGGGCTCGACGCCCATGACGCTGGCGACATCATCATCGCCGGGCGCGCCCTTGAAGGGCTGAACGACGAAGAGCGCGCCCGCATGCGCCGCGAGGAGATTGGTGTTGTCTTCCAACAGTTCAACTTGATCCCAAGTTTGCCAGTCTTCGACAATATTGCGTTTCAAGCGCGGATCGCCGATCGCTTTGACGCGGCCTGGACGAACACCCTTGTCGATCGCCTAGGGCTCGGCGCGCTAACCCGTCGGTATCCGGAGCAACTCTCCGGCGGCCAACAACAGCGCGTCGCCGTGGCGCGCGCACTCGCTGGTAAGCCAACACTCATCCTAGCCGATGAGCCAACGGGCAATCTTGACGAAGAAACAAGCGATAGCGTGCTCGCGCTGACGCTTGATCTCGTCGCCGATAGCGGCGCGGCCCTTTTGATGGTGACCCATTCGGAACGACTTGCAGGGCGCCTGCGCCGGCGGTTGCACCTATCGGGCGGGAAACTACAGTGACCGCGTTTTGGTGGACGCTCCGCACGCTTCTGAGCGATTGGCGCCGCCGTCCAGCCCAAGCGTTGATGTTTTTGGCGGGCCTCGCCTCGGCGACGGCACTTTTCTCAGGCGTCCAAGCCTTGAACTTTCAAGCCCGCCAAAGCTACGCTGAAGCCGCCTCGCAATTGGGCGGCGCCCAGCTTGCATCCGTCCGTACACCAAGCGAAACGCCATTTGACCAGCGCGCCTTCATCGCGCTTAGAAAAGCCGGGTATAAAGTCTCGCCCGTGGTCGAGGGCGATATCTTAATCGGCCGCCAGCCGATAACCGTTATTGGCATTGATTTGGCGACGCTGCCAGCGGCGGCCGCCGGCGATAGTCTGCAGGCCATCGGGGGAAACGGCAGACAGTTAAGCGCAAACACCGACCTCGAGACTATACAGCCTGCGGATTTTTTGCTGCCGCCTGGCGTTGGCCTTGTCGCCCCTGAGACGCTCACGAAACTCTCGGCAAACGAGGGCGATCGGCTGCGCTCGTCGACTGACCAATTGCTGCCGCCGCTCCAGACCTCGGCGGGGATCACCCCAGACACGATCATTACAGACATCGCGCCCGCGCAAATGCTCCTATCCTTAGGGGGAAAAATTTCGAGGCTCCTCGTCGACGAAACCCAGGCGACCGGCCTCCCTCCCCTCGCCAAAGCGCTGGGCGACCTTGAAACGACAGCGCTTAAAGGTCTGGCGCCCGCCGGATTGGCGCTGAATAAACCGACCAACACGAACGACATGTCGCGACTGACGGATAGCTTCCATTTGAATCTTACAGCATTCGGGTTTTTGTCGTTTTTTGTCGGCCTACTGATCGTACACGGCGCCGTGGGCCTCGTCTTTGAGCAGCGGCGAACGTTAATGCGGACGATGCGCGCTTGCGGCGTCTCATCAAAATCCCTGACGATCGCCGCCGCGACCGAGCTGCTTCTGCTCGCGACGGCCGCCGGGGCCGTGGGCCTCGCGATCGGATATACGGTTGCGGGCGCACTCTTGCCGGACGTGGCGGTCAGCCTACGGAGCCTATACGGTGCGAAAGTTGCGGGCGCCCTCGCCTTCCGGCCCACTTGGCTCGCCCTCGGCTTATTTATCGCCGTTGCGGGCGCGGCCGCGGCCGCAGCGGGCAGCCTTTACAAGACCTGGAAACTGCCCGTCCTCGCGCCTGGCAAACCCACGGCCTGGCGCGCCGCTGAACAACAAACAATCAAACGAAACGCCCTTTTTGCGGGCTTTTTCTTCGCAACGGCCCTGGGGCTTCTCCTCGCCGCCGGCGGCTTATTCGCCGGGTTCGCCCTCATGGGCGCAAGCCTCCTCGCTGCGGCGCTTATACTGCCAGCGATTTTGTCCGTCCTCCTACGACTTGCGGAGGCGAACGCCAGCGGGCCCATTGTGCGCTGGTTTTTTGCCGATGGACGCCAACAACTGCCCTCAATTTCCTTGGCGTTGCAGGCCCTCCTGATCGCCCTTGCGGTCAATATCGGCGTCGGGTCGATGGTCGGCGGGTTTCGCGCAACGTTCCTCGGCTGGCTCGACCAACGTTTAGCGGCTGAGCTTTACGTGAACGCCGGCGCCCCCGGCCGCGCCATTGAGATGCGCGCCCTCCTTGAGGCCCAAGACGCTGTGACAGCAATCCTGCCGCTCGCCTTTGCGAGTACGCGATTTAATGATCTGCCAGCGGAACTTTACGGATTTACGGACCACGAGACCTACCGCGACAGCTGGCCGCTGCTGGCGCAAAACCCTGGCGCTTGGGATAGGGTGACGTCCGGCGAGGCGATATTCATCAATGAGCAGCTTTTTCGCGGGGACGACATTAAAGTTGGCGAGCGGATCACACTGGAAGCGCCCACAGGCCCCTGGGCGGTTGAGGTCGCCGGCGTCTATTCCGATTACGGCAACACCCGCGCCCAGTTTATGGTTGCGGTCGACACGCTCAAAGGCCGTTGGCCTGACGCCCAGGGGGACCTTTTTATTCTCCGCGTAGAAAAAGAGAGCGTCGATAGGGTCGCGCAGCTCCTAACGGAGCGGTTTCAATTGACCGACAGCGATCTCATCAACCAAACGGACTTGAAGGCGCTGTCTGAAACAATCTTTGAAAAGACATTCACGGTGACGGCTGCACTGAACGTGTTAACGTTGGTGGTTGCGGGCGTGGCGCTATTAACGGGCCTTTTGTCCTTGGCGACGGCGCGGCTGCCGCAAGTCGCTCCTTTATGGGCGTGCGGATTAACGCGTCGGCGGCTTGCGCTCCTTGACCTCCTGAAAACCTTAAGCCTCGCCGCAGTAACGAGTATTTTAGCGATACCCTTAGGCGTCGCGGTTGCATGGATGCTGACGGCGATCATCAATGTGGAAGCCTTTGGCTGGCGTCTACCGCTGCACCATTTCCCGGACCAGTGGGCCGGACTGATCATACTCGCCGTCGCCATCGCCGCCCTCTCATCAGCGCCGGTGACAGCGGCCCTGTGGCGCGCGTCGCCAACGCGACTGATAAAGGTCTTTGCAGATGAACGGTAAACGGACGATTTTGGCGTTGGCTTTGCATGTGGCTTTTGCTGCAGGCTTTTTTGCCTTTGGCTCGGTCGGCGCGAGGGCGCAAGGCTTCGCCTCGCTCGCCCAGGACGCAGATGGCTTCAAAACGGTGACGCCAGGGCGCGCATTTTCCTTTCCCGCCGACCATGCGCCCCATGACGGATATCGCATCGAATGGTGGTACCTGACGGCGAACCTGACAGATGCCGAGGGCCGGGCCTATGGCGCCCAGTGGACGCTCTTTCGGGCGAAGCTCGCTGGCGGCGGCGAAGATAAGGAAAGTTCAACCGCCGGCGACACCTGGTCATCGCCTTATCTCTTTATGGCGCACGCGGCCCTGACGAGCGAAGACAGCCACACCCATGCTGAACGGTTCGCGAGGGCAGGCCTTGGCCAGGCTGGCGTCACGACAGCGCCTTTTTCGGCGTATATTGACGATTGGCGCTTTGAACAAACCTCAGAGAGCGGATTGAATGCCGCCCGGGTGGTCGCGCGCGGTGATGACTTCTCCTATGACTTGTCCATTAAAACCGATGCGGCGCCCGTGCTCCAGGGGGAGGCCGGCTACAGCCTAAAAGCGCTCAGCGGCCAGGCGTCATATTATTATAGCCAACCCTTCTTTACCCTGACGGGCGCCATTACGCTTGACGGAAAAGAAATCCCGGTCACGGGAAACGCCTGGATGGACCGCGAGTGGTCAAGCCAACTGCTCTCAAAGACACAGACCGGCTGGGACTGGTTTTCCCTGCACCTTGATACGGGCGAAAAAGTGATGGCGTTTCGCCTGCGCGACACGGCCGTTGACGCTTACGTTTCTGGCGGGTGGATTAATGCAGACGGCGCGCCTGAGCCCTTGACCGGGAAGGCGATTGAGATCACGCCGTTAAACCCGCCACGAAAAAACGCCGCCGGCGCACCGACCCGCTGGCGCATTACTATTCCTTCTAAGGACTTATCGATTGAAGCCACAGCGCTTAACCAGCGCAGCTGGATGCGAACGTCTTTCCCCTATTGGGAGGGGCCGATTAAGCTTTCAGGGAGCCATGGCGGCGTCGGCTACCTGGAAATGACGGGCTACACTGCGCCCGCTGAGAAGCGCCGCGCACAACGCTGACCCGGTGCAAACTCCCGTTGCCGTCAATATTCCGCATAAGGAATAGAAAAACGCGCAGATAGCGCCCAGCCATGCGCTGATCGGAATCGCACAGTGGCTCTAGCGTTTTCCGACCAAGTGGAAACCGGTTGGGGGCCAAGAAAACGCGAAAAAACAAAAAATCTAAAGCAACGAAGCGACTCAGATTGGGGCGAAGTTGCTCTAGATTATCGAAGCGCGATGACTCGCTAGACTTATGACTGGGCGAACTCCGGATAGGCCTCTAACCCAAGCTCCGCCTTATCGAGGCCGAGGCGCTCATGCTCAACGCTTGCTCGCAGACCGATCGAGAATTTCAGCGCATACCACAACAACGCGCTGAAGGCGCATACAAACACGCCCACCATGGCGACGCCCACAAACTGACCGACAAAACTCGCCGTATCATCCGTCCACGGAACAATCATTGTCCCCCATATGCCGCATACGAGGTGGGCGGGGATCGCGCCGACAACATCATCAATCTTGAACCGGTCCAGCAGTGGGATCGATAGCGTTACCAGAGCGCCGCCGACGCCGCCGATCAGCACTGCCTGCCAAATGACCGGTTCCAACGGTTGGGCGGTGATCGCCACGAGCCCGCCAATGGCGCCGTTCAGCACGACCGTTAAGTCGACCTTGGAATAGACAAAACGCGTCATGGCGAGCGCGGCGACCACGCCGCCGCAAGCAGCCATATTGGTGTTGACGATGATTTTCGCGACGGACAGTGAATCGGTAACCGTGCCGAAAGCCAATTGCGACCCGCCGTTAAAGCCAAACCAGCCGAGCCAGAGAATGAATGTGCCAAGCGTTGCAAGCGGCAACGACGACCCCGGGAACGCCGCCGGCGGACGGCCTTCAGGGTACTTACCGTCCCGGGGCCCGAGAATAAGCGCGCCGGTGAGCGCGGCCCAACCGCCAGTGGAGTGCACCAACGTTGAGCCAGCAAAGTCGCCGAAGCTCCAGCGGGTGTGCAAATATCCCCCGCCCCATTTCCAAGAGGCGACAATCGGGTAAATCAAGCCCGTCAGTACGGCAACAAACAGAAGAAACGGGGCGAGCTTAATGCGTTCGGCGAGTGTTCCAGAAACAATAGAGGCCGCCGTCGCCACAAACACCATCTGGAAAAACCAGTCCGAATAGGCGCCGTAGCCTAGACCCACCGGGTCGTCGTCAGTGTTGAGCGTGAAAAAGAGTTTGAACGGCGCGATCAGACCGCCTTCTTCAATGCCGTAGATCATGTTGTACCCGATGATCCAAACAGCGAGCCCGGCCACCGAATAAAGCGAGATATTCTTCAAACAAATCGTGGCAGCGTTCTTGGCGCGCACGAGCCCCGCCTCCAACATGCAAAAGCCCGCCGCCATAAACATGACCACCATGCCGCTCAGCAAAAACAACAGCGTGTTGAAGATGACCACCGCCGATTCGGTCGCCGGTTGGATATCCTGGGCGCTTGCGCTTGAAACAAGTGAGAAGAAACCAGCGCCGCATACAACGGTCGCTAACTGCGCGCGAGTCATTGTTTTTCCTTTGCTTTGTCCGTCGGTGGGCAAGCGTGAACGGTAGGGCTCTCTCTGACGCAATGCAACATTTTCGTCAGGCGCTGCGTCTTTGGCTAAGCGCAAACCGTAGGCGCCTGTCCTAGCGACGGGGCGCCGCACGACTGTTCCGGGGGTGGAAATACCAGCGTCGCGTCGCCAAACTAGCGTTATGAAAGATCATTTCGACATCTGCATCATTGGCGGTGGTTTGGCGGGCGGCCTGGCGTCGTTGGCGCTCTCCGACGCTGGGTTTTCCTGCGCCGTTATTGACAGTCAAAACCCAAAGACCATGCGAGACGCGCAGTTTGACGGGCGCACGACGGCAATCGCCTACGCCAATGCGCGGATGTTTACGCGGCTCGGTCTTTGGGAGCGGATCGCGCCCTATGCCTCACCTATCAATGACATTCTGGTGACGGATGGACGCGCCGACACCCGCTTCCGGCGCGGTCACGTCTCCGCGCTTGGGCTCCATTTTGATTCATCAGAGCTTGAGACCGGCGCGCCGCTTGGCTGGATTGTCGAGAACGTTGGGATGCGGAACGTCATTTTCGATGAAATCGCCGACAACGACAATATTGCGCTCTTTGCGCCCGCCCGCCGCACGAAGCTCGATATTTCCACGCGGCGCGCCGTTGTCACACTCGACGACGGCAGAGAAGTGAGCGCCGATTTGTTGGTTGCGGCGGACGGCAAGAAATCCCAAACCCGGGCCGAGGCGGGCTTAAAAGTGACCCGCTGGAGCTACGGCCAAATGGGGATCGTTGCGACAGTCAGCCATGACCGGCCCCATAAGGGCGTCGCTCAGGAATTCTTTTTGCCGAGCGGCCCTTTTGCCATCCTACCCATGACAGGCGACCGGTCGTCGCTTGTCTGGACAGAAAAATCTGACCAGACGCCGGCCTACCTCTCCCTTGATAATGACGATTTCACCGCCGAGGTCGCCTCGCGGTTCGGACCCTACCTTGGCGACGTGCGCGCCGATGGTCCGCGCTTCGCGTATCCGCTCGGCTTTCACCTATCCCAGCGCCTCATCAGTCCCCGGATTGCTCTGATTGGCGACGCCGCCCGGGCGGTCCACCCAATTGCCGGCCAGGGGTTCAATCTCGGCATCAAAGACATTGCAGCGCTCACGGATGTCTTGACGGAGGCGCGCGGCGTCGGCCTGAACATCGGGGCCCACAATGTGCTTGAAAATTATCAAAGCTGGCGACGCTTTGACAGTGTCATGCTTGCTCTTGGAACGGATGTTTTAAACCGGATCTTCTCCAATGATCTGGCGCCGCTACGCGCGGCGAGAGACATTGGCGCTGGCGTCGTCAACCAAATCGGCCCTTTGCGCCGGTTTTTCATGCGCCAGGCGGGCGCTGACGTAGGCCGGTTGCCATCGCTCATTCGGCCCTGAAAAGGGCCTTCACGATCCGCGAAGCGTTCGGTATCGTTGGTGAAAATTATCCGCGTAGGATGAGTTCGTCGCCGCGGGCTTCAACGCTTGGCAGACGCGACAGGAAGCTCATGCCAAGGAGATTCACGCTCAGGCGATCATCCGGCAAAATATAAGCGTCGACATTTTCCAAGCGCAGGCCTTGGATTTCAATGGTTTCGACGAGAACGCGGGCGGCCCGCGCTTCGCCGTTCGCCGTGCGCACTGGCTCATCGAACTCTGCGCCGCCGCGCAAGATATTGGCGCGCTGGGCGTCCGTTTCGCGCAAGGCGACAAAGGTCGCGCCGGTATCGATTAAAAATTCCGTACGGCGATTATTTACGTCCGCAGCAACACGGAAGTGGCGATCCCGGTCGGCGATAATTCGCACTTCGCGACGCCATCCCGGCTGATAGGCCGAAAAGGCGTTGCCAGGCGTCGTTTGAGCGACAGGCGCGGCATTTTTAGCGGGTGCGTTTGCATCAATATACCGTACACCGACGGCTGAACCCGCAACACACAACGCAACAAAAACGAGCTCACTCCGCATACTAAGCCTCGCCGCAGCCTACCGACGCGCCGCTCTTGGCGCCGTTCCACGTGCGAACTTTGCTAAACCAAAGTAAAAAAAAGAGCCGGCGGATGATTAAAATTCCGCATGCCGCGTAACCTTAATCCAACGCTAAGACGTCGCGCATGGTGTAAAGGCCCGGCGCCTGGCGAGCGACCCAACGCGCAGCCGTGAGGGCGCCGTCGGCAAATAGCGCGCGATCAAGGGCGCGGTGAGAAAGCGTTAGGGTTTCGCGCTCGCCCAAAAATGAAACCGCGTGGTCGCCATAGACGCCGCCCCCGCGCGACACCGAAAAGCCGACAGCGCCCGTTTCGCGAGCCCCCGACCGATCGGCGGGCGCGCGGACGTGATCAAGGGGTGCGCCCCGGCCGATGGCGGCGGCTTCGCCCAACATCAACGCCGTTCCCGACGGCGCATCGACCTTTCGGCGGTGGTGTGTCTCCTCGATTTCGATGTCATACCGGGGGCCGAGGGCGCCCGCCGCTTTTTCAACGAGGGCCGCCAAAACCGTTACGCCGAGGCTCATATTCCGCGCTTTGACAATCGCCGCATGCTCGGCGGCTTTCGAAATCTTGGCGTCAGCCTCTGCGGTAAAGCCCGTCACCCCAATCACCATCGCAACGCCATGGTCGGCCGACGCGGCCGCTACGGTTGGCGTGACCTGCGGCAGGCTGAAGTCAATCACCACATCGGCCGTCGGTAGGACCCGCCCTATGTCAGCCAGACGGTGCACGGGCAGGCCGTCCATTTCACCGGGCTCGCTGGCAATACCGGCAATAATTTCAAGTGTTTCGGCAGGTTTTGCTTCTGCGCGCGCCGCACCGCCCGCGCTCGCTCCGTCTCCGCTGGTCTGGCGCGCGGCGGCAAGGATGGAGCGGCCCATGCGGCCGGTAGCGCCTGCGAGCAAGACTTTTAGGGGCGCGGGATTTGGCCCAGGCGGTCCGCCCATAGGGCCCTCCTTCGAAAAAAGTGAGAGTAATGCCTTTAGGGCTCTTACCACGATCGCTAGACGGTGGATAAGCCGCCAGTACCATTTGGCGACTGGCCAGATAAACCTAATCGGCCCTAGCGTTCGTTGGACTTTGCGTCTTTTACCCGTAGCCGAAAGCGTCTGGCGTTTGCGCGCGCACGTTTATAGCCCGGTCCTACCAAGGCGAACGCCGTTTCAACGAGGGCGCTGTTTCCAGATAGAGCGCCAGAATATCCAAACCAACCGAAACGATTTTGGCCGAGGAGCACCTTTGTGGCAGCTTGAAACCCATCTAGCGCCACCTCAAATTTTTCTTGAACCATACGGAGATCTTCTGACCGCGGCCGAAAATCCCCGTCCGCCGCTCGATAGGCGAGGTCGGCGCTTCGCATGGCGACGGTAAAACCGGCATCGTTAAACGCCTTGAGCGAGGCCCAATAGAAATCACACACAGGCGTCACTCACTCGCTTCCGTCAAAGAGTGACGGAATAATAAAGGAGCCCGCCTTTTCGGGGCGCCCTATCGCCTGAAAAGCGATCGCTATCACCTGAAAAGCGTGCGTCATCGCCTGAAAACCCGGCCTCATTGCCCGAAAACAGAGTTTGCCCGTCAAAAGCCGCGGGCGAGGACCGCCGACGCCAAGCATCCTGCGATGAAACGGGTCGCCAGCCTTGGGCCTCATAGAACCGGATCGCTCGGGCGTTGATGGGCGTCACGTTCAGCATGGCTTCGTCATAGCCTGCGGCGCGCAGGGCGTCCCGTGCGTAATCATCAAGCACGCCGCCAAAGCCGTAGCCCCGCCGATCTTCACGGACATAAAGGTGATGGACGCAGCCAATCGCCGGGTTCTTCGCGTCGGCCCCTAAGACGACAAAGCCGATATCCTGGTTTTCGTGGGTCATTATTGCGGCAAAGCCCGGGTCGCGGTCTGCGCAGCGTGCAATCCAGACCGGAAAACGCACGCCATAGGGCCCATAATCCCGATAAAACGCGGCAGTCGATCCGGTGCTCGCGATATAAAGCCCGGCGCCGAAAGCAATAAGCGTGCGGCGGTCAGCGTCCGGCGAGGCTGGTCGAAACGCAATATTGCGCCGGAAAAGCTGTGGAGCGGTTTCGGTCATTTCACCGTCCTTTCCCTGCAACGATAGACTTGCTGCAGCGCAAAAACCAGTAAATTGCGACGCCTCAACGCAGGTTAATAAATGGCCGCGTTTGGCCGCGTTCTGTTCGATCAGCGCGCGCCCGCCTGCCTGTTAGCCTACTTGTCCCTTTGCTTGCGGGTTGGCTTGGTTGTTTGCTTGCGCGTCGATCGGCTCGCCCTATTGTCCGGGCCATGGCGCTCACTCCCTCAATCGCAGTCTTCCGCCGCCAGGCCTATCGCCGCTACTGGATCATGCGGCAGTTCGTTTCCGCCTCCCGTCAGATGACGGCCGTCGCCATCGGTTGGCAAGTTTACGACTATGCGCGCGAGACTCGATCAATTGAGGAGGCGGCCTTGTTGCTGGGGGCCGTCGGGCTGACGCAATTTGCGCCCGTTTTGGCGCTTTCGCTGATCGGCGGACAGGCGGCCGACCGATATGATCGCAAGACCATTCTAACGCTTGGGAATTGCGCCAAGCTGATCGTCTTGCTGGCGCTTGGGTTTGCAGCGGGCGCCGAAACGAACACCGCGCTGATCATCATTTTTGCCTGTGCCGCAGCCCTCGGGGGCATCAATGCGTTCATTCCAGCGGCGAGCAACTCGCTTTACCCCAAGCTTGTGCCCCGCAGCGAACTGCCGCTCGCCATTTCCTGGAACTCGCTAGGCTTTCAGACCGCGGCCATTCTCGGACCCGCCCTCGGCGGCGCGCTTTATATTGGGGGGCCAGGCCTCGTTTACGGGGTGGCGGCCGCCATGACCGTTTGCGCCATTATCTCGATCGCGGGCGCGAAAACCCCGGCGCACGAACCGATCGCCAATGCGCGCGGAAGCGCGATGATATTGGACGGACTTAGATATATGCGCTCAAACCGCATCGTCCTCGGCGCGATATCGCTCGACCTCGTTGTTGTGCTGTTCGGCGGCGCGACCGCTCTTCTGCCGGTCTTCGCCCGAGACATTTTAGGCGTCGGCGCCGAAGGCCTCGGCATCCTGCGGGCCGCACCCGCCCTCGGCGCGGTGCTTGTCGCCGCAACGCTCGCAAGCCGTCCGCTTACCAATCATGTGGGGCGCTGGCTCTTAGGCGCGATCGCCGTTTATGGCGTTGCGACCATCGGTTTTGGGTTATCGACCGCCTTTTGGCTTTCAATCGTTATGCTCGCGATCACCGGCGCCGCTGACATGATCTCTGTCTATATCCGCCAATCGCTGATCCAACTGGCGACGCCTGACGGCATGCGCGGGCGGGTATCGTCCGTCTCCTTCATTTTTATTTCAGCGTCCAATGAGCTAGGCGAATTTGAAAGCGGCGTCGCCGCCCGGTTCCTCGGCCCCGTGGGCGCGGTCCTCCTCGGGGGGTGCGTGGCGCTCGCCTGCGCCGGCCTTTGGCCAAAGCTCTTTCCGACGCTTTCCAACGCAAGCCGATTTGAAGACACACACCTTCACCAAGCCCCTAAAGCCCCACTGGAGGCCTCACCGATAAAGTCTACGTCGTTGTAAAAACGGTACCCGCGTGCGCCAACTTTCGTGCTCGCTTGCCGATACCAATCGCGGCGGTCATAGTTGACCGCGTTTCTTCGGGCGTAAAAGAGCGCACAAGACTAAAGCAAACGGGGGCTTCATGCAGCGGTACGGGTTTTCAACCGCGATCGCGATCATCATCGCAAATATGATCGGAACCGGAGTTTTCACGAGCCTCGGCTTTCAACTGATCGACATCAAGTCCGGCTTCGCGATTGCCGCGTTATGGACGATCGGCGGGATAATCGCCCTTTGCGGGGCGCTCTGTTACGCAGAGCTCGGCGCCGCCATCCCCCGATCCGGCGGAGAATACACCTTCCTGACACGGTGTTATCATCCGGCCGCCGGGTTTATTTCTGGGTTCGTCTCGGCGACCGTTGGGTTTGCCGCACCCATTGCCTTGGCCGCGATGACATTCGCCGCCTACGGAACATCCGTATTTGGCGATACCGTCCCGGACGCCGTTCGCCCGGCTCTCGCGTGCCTCCTCGTCCTCCTCATGGCCGTCGCTCATAGCGGCAAACGCGGCGCGAGCGGCGCGACGCAGTTGCTGTTCACGATCTTAAAACTCGGCGTTATCATCGCCTTTTGCGTCGCGGCGCCAACGCTCGCGGACGCGTTGCAGCCCGTGCGGTTTCAGCCCGTCCCTGCGGACGCAACCGTCCTTTTAAGCGGGGCGTTCGCGGTCTCTTTGATTTATGTGAACTACGCTTTCCAAGGCTGGAACGCCGCGACCTATATCAGCGCGGAATTAGAAACGCCGCAAAAGACCGTACCCCTTGTTTTGACGATCGGGGCCCTTGTCGTTGCGACGCTTTACGTCGCCCTCAACGTTGTCTTTTTGCTCGTGGCGCCGGTTGACGCCCTCACCGGGGAAATCGAAGTCGGCTTTATCGCCGCTGAATACGCCTTCGGACCGACGCTCGCAAAGGCGACCGGTCTCGTTATGGCGGCCCTTCTGATCTCGACTGTCAGCGCCATGACAATTGCGGGACCACGGGTCCTCCACGCAATGGGCGAGGACTTTCGCGCCTTTCGGGTTTTGGGCGCTGTCAACGATGACGGCATCCCGGCGCGCGCGATTTACTTGCAAGCCCTCATCGCCTGCGCGTTTATTTTAACGTCGAGCTTTGAAACCGTTTTGCTATTTGCTGGTTTTACGCTTTCCCTGAACACATTTTTCGCCGTGCTCGGCCTACTGGTTTTGCGCGTGCGTGAACCAGGGCTTGAACGGCCTTTCAGGGCCACGCTCTATCCGGCGCCAATGATTATATTCCTGGTTCTGATGGGTTGGACGCTGGTCTTCACAGCAATCCAACGCCCGGCGGAGATCCGCTTTGCGGGCGCCGTCATCATCGTTGGATTAATTGGGTATCTGGTCAGCGGTCGTCGGCCCCGGGACAGCGATTGACCCCAAGAAAACGCGCTTAGGCGGTGCGTATGTTGACGATCATGTTGATTGGATCAGCGCTTAGGGTGGCGTATTGGGGAGCGCCAGAAACGGGCCGACATCACTTGCGCTCAAGGCAGCTGCACGGGAATTAACCCGTCGGCGCCGAGGGGCGCCATCTAACGCTTAAGAAATTGATCTTGGGACAGAGAGAAATGTAATCAGCTTGCATACGTTTATTTCGCCATCGCTTTTTTTGGGGCGCGCATCGCTAGTGCAACTTCGCATCAATCTGAACCGCTTCGTTGCTCCAGGTTTTTGTTTTGTCGCGTTTTCTTACGCCCAACCGACGCCCACTTGGTCGGAAAAGCTCTAGCGCCGAAAACCGTTGTTTGCTTTTTCACGCGATCCCATGAAGGCCCAAACTTCAGACGGCGATTAAGCGTCTGTCATTGAATCCCAAAAGGTCTTTGCACGTTCAAAGAAGTTCTTTGACTGCGGGCAATTATCCGATCCGCCGGCTTCGCAAAATTCCCGTAGAAGCTCTTTTTGGCGCGCCGTTAAACCAACGGGCGTTTCCACCTGAATTTCGACAAAAAGATCGCCCCGCCCTTTTTGGTTCAAGCGAGACATGCCCTTGCCGCGGACGCGGAAGCGCTTACCGGCTTGCGCCCCCTCCGGCACTTGTATTTTGACCCGGCCGCCATCAATCGTCGGCGCCTCGAGCGAGCCGCCAAGGGCCGCGGTCGTCATTGGAAGCGGCAGTGAGCAGTAGAGGTCTTGTCCGTCGCGCTCAAAAAGATCGTGGTCGCCAACTTCGATGAAAATATAGAGATCCCCGGCTGGGCCGCCGAGAGGGCCCGCCTCGCCCTCGCCCGCAAGACGAATGCGTGTTCCGTCTTCTATCCCGGCGGGGATGTCTACCTTCAGTGTGCGCTCTTTGATCACGCGCCCAGTCCCGCCGCAATCCTCACACGGATCGGTGATCACGCGTCCGGATCCGCCGCAATCGGGACACGTCCGCTCGATCGTGAAGAAGCCCTGTTGCATTCGCACACGCCCAGAGCCCTGGCAGGTCTGGCATGTCACCGGCCCAGACCCTGGTTTTGCGCCTGACCCGCCGCAGGTTTCGCACGTCACCGAGCCGGGGACGACAACTTCCGCCGATTTTCCAGCGAACGCTTCCTCCAGGGTAATCCGTAGGGCGTATTTTAAATCAGCCCCGCGGCCGGGACCCGAACGCCTGGCGCCAGCGCGCCCGCCCATGAACTCGCCGAAAATGTCGTCGAAAATGTCTGAAAAAGCAGCCGAACTAAACCCGGCGCCGCCGCCCCCGCCAGCGCCGTTCATCCCGCCATTGACAAACGCATCGTGTCCGAACCGGTCGTACGCCGCGCGCTTTTGCGGGTCCGATAGGACTTCGTACGCTTCGTTTAGTTCTTTGAATTTTTTCTCCGCACCAGGATCATCCGGGTTACGGTCCGGATGGTACTTCATCGCGGCCTTGCGAAAGGCCGATTTTAGCGCCGACGCGTCCGCGCCGCGTTCAACCCCAAGCGTTGAGTAGAAGTCTTCAGCCATCAGCCTCTTTGCGCCCCGCTTTCGCTTCGCAGATTAGTCGACCCAACGCACGCACCGCAATGCGCACCGCCTTACGAATATTGTTCGTGAAAGACCCGATGGTTCAGGGCCTTGTCCTCCTTACCCAGAAGAAATTTATCATCTTCCGGATAATACTTGGCCTTCGACGGGTCGGCCCCGGCGAAGCGCGCAACGGCCTCTTCGTCGCGCCAAACCGTCACCAGCAAAAAATGAGAAACCTCGCCCTCGTCGCGTCGGGTGAATACGAGTTTCAGGAGCCCATCAACCGAGGCGTAATCGGGCGCCGCACGCTCCCGCATGAACGTTTCATAGGCATCGCCATCAGCGCGACGCGTTTCGCCATGCCAAGTGCGCAGGATCATGAGCGGCCTCCCGATACGCAGGCTGGGTCGACGGTTGGGTTGGCGAAAATGCTAACTAAACGCCTTCGCCAACCCGCGCCTGTCGCTTAGTCTTTTTTCTCGCCGTCGACTTCTTCAAAGTCGGCGTCGACGACGTTGTCATCCCCAGCGTCGTCGCCACCGGCAGCATCAGCGCCGAGGTCACCGGGGTCGCCGGCGTCTCCAGCTTGGGCGCTATACATGGCCTCGCCGAGTTTCATCGACGCGGTGAGAAGAGCCTGCTGCCCGTTGTTGAGAGCCTCGACATCGGCGTCTTCGTTGCTGAGCGTTTCACGAAGGGACGCGAGCGCATCTTCGATGGCTTTGCGTTCCTCTTCGGAGACTTTGTCGCCGTGCTCTTTAAGCGCCGTTTCAGTTTGGTGCGCCGTCGCTTCCGCCTGGTTACGCGCCTCGACAACCGCGCGGCGTTCTTTATCCGCCTCGGCGTTTGCTTCGGCGTCTTTCACCATTTGCTCGATATCGTCGTCCGACAATCCGCCAGAGGCCTGGATCCGGATCGATTGCTCTTTGTTCGTCGCTTTGTCTTTCGCCGAGACGTTGACGATGCCATTGGCGTCAATGTCGAAGGTGACCTCAACCTGGGGGACGCCCCGGGGCGCGGGCGGAATACCGACGAGGTCAAACTGGCCGAGCAATTTATTGTCCGCGGCCATTTCACGCTCGCCCTGGAAGACGCGGATGGTCACAGCGGATTGGTTATCCTCAGCCGTTGAAAAGACCTGGCTCTTCTTTGTTGGAATGGTCGTGTTGCGGTCGATCAAACGCGTGAAGACGCCGCCTAGGGTCTCGATACCCAGAGAAAGCGGGGTGACGTCGAGCAGAAGCACGTCCTTCACGTCGCCTTGCAACACGCCCGCCTGGATCGCCGCGCCGAGCGCCACCACTTCGTCCGGGTTCACGCCTTTATGGGGCTCTTTACCGAAGAACTGCTTCACGGTCTCTTGCACTTTAGGCATCCGCGTCATGCCGCCAACAAGCACCACATCGTCAATATCACCCGGCGACAGGCCAGCGTCTTTGAGCGCCGCCTTACACGGATCAACCGTCCGCTTCACGAGATCGCCAACGAGGCTTTCAAGCTTTGCGCGCGAGAGCTTCATGTTTAGGTGCTTCGGTCCGGAAGCGTCTGCGGTGATAAACGGCAGGTTCACTTCATACTGGGAGGTTGATGAAAGCTCTTTCTTCGCCTTCTCGGCCTCTTCCTTCAGGCGCTGCAAGGCAAGCTTGTCTTTGCGCAGATCAATGCCTTGGTCTTTATTAAATTCATCCGCAAGGTAATCAACGATGCGCAGATCGAAGTCTTCGCCGCCGAGAAATGTGTCGCCGTTGGTTGCTAAAACTTCAAAAACGCCGTCGCCAATTTCTAGGATCGAGATATCAAAAGTGCCGCCGCCAAGGTCGTAGACGGCGATCTTCTGGCCTTCTTTGCGATCAAGGCCATAGGCGAGCGCTGCGGCCGTCGGCTCGTTGATGATCCGCAGGACATCAAGCCCGGCAATTTTACCCGCGTCTTTTGTCGCCTGGCGCTGGGCGTCGTTAAAGTAGGCGGGAACCGTGATCACCGCCTGCTCGACCGTCTCGCCGAGATAGGCCTCGGCGGTTTCCTTCATTTTCTGAAGAACAAAAGCTGAGATTTGCGACGGCGCATATTTTTCGCCGCGCGAGGAGACCCAGGCGTCGCCATTCTCCGCCTCAACAATTTCATACGGCACCATGCCTTTGTCTTTGGAGACGGTCGGGTCTTTAAACGGGCGGCCGATCAGGCGTTTGATCGCGAAGAATGTGTTTTCCGGATTGGTGACGGCCTGGCGCTTGGCGGGCTGCCCGATCAGGCGCTCACCGTCTTCTGAAAACGCAACGACCGACGGGGTCGTGCGCGCGCCCTCGGCGTTCTCGATAACCTTTGGCTCTTTGCCTTCCATCACGGCGACGCATGAGTTCGTCGTCCCGAGGTCGATACCAATTACCTTCGCCATCTACTTATCTTCTCCTTTGCCCAGCGAGCCGGTCCATTAAGCGGGGCCTTCCCCATCGCATTTAAGATCCAGCGGGGTAATCCCGACTGGACGACTTTCTAGACGCGATCGGACGAAATAAGCGCGCCCGCACGGCCAGCTCCTGTCTGGTCTTTTGACCGATTTACCGTAGTGAAAACCTCGCCGCCGAATGGCCAGCGCAGCGTTCGAACGCGATATATGCAGAGGCGACGGGGCCTGCAACATCCGCCAGCGGAAACTCGCAGGGAAATTTCGCCCCGTTGTGATTGTTTATCCGATTGACGGCGATTTTCCTTGAAATCGCGACGACGTTTTGGCTGCGCACCTATTTGGACTTGCATTCGTTCGTTGTTTGTTCCATTGTCGCGACATTCTGTCTGCAGAGGGAGCGCGCTCATGGTCGCCGAAATCGCCACTTTTGCTTTTCACGGGATCGACGCGCGCATCGTCACCGTGCAGGTGCAGATCACGGGCGGGGCAAACGCCTTCACGATTGTGGGGCTGCCGGACAAAGCCGTGTCTGAGGCGCGCGAGCGGGTGCGCGCGGCACTCGCCGCCGTTGGGCTCGGGCTGCCGGCAAAACGCGTCACCGTCAGCCTGGCGCCGGCCGACCTGCCAAAAATGGGCGGCCACTTTGACCTGCCGATCGCCCTTGGCCTGATGGCTGAGATGGGCGCCTGCCCGCGGGACGCCATTGATGGTTTTGCCGCCATGGGCGAACTCCGGCTGGACGGATCAATTGCCGACGTGACCGGCGTCTTGCCGGGCGCCGTTGCAGCGAACGCCGAAGGCCTCGGGCTAATCTGTCCCCAAGGGAATGGACCGGAAGCGGCCTGGGCGAACGGCGATACGGAAATCCTGGCGCCCAAAAGCCTGATCCAAATCGTTAATCACTTTAAAGGCGCGCAACTTCTAACCAGACCCGAGCCAGGAGCCCTGGAGAGCGGCGCAAAAGCCCCTGACCTGCGCGATGTCCGCGGGCAACACCAGGCCCGGCGCGCCCTAGAGGTGGCGGCCGCCGGCGGACATAATCTCTTAATGGTAGGCCCGCCGGGCTCCGGGAAATCGATGCTCGCCGCACGCCTGCCCGGCATATTGCCGCCAATGTCGCCTGCCGAAACGCTTGACGTCTCCATGGTGCATTCGATGGCGGGGTTTGTTGAAAAAGGACGGCTCACCCGGGCGCGCCCCTTCCGCACGCCCCACCACTCGGCGTCAATGGCGGCGATGGTCGGCGGCGGGGCCTTCGTGCGCCCTGGCGAGGCGGCGCTCGCCCACCGCGGAGTGCTTTTCTTGGATGAATTGCCGGAGTTTTCAGCGCCGGTGCTCGACAGCTTGCGCCAACCCCTCGAGACGGGTGATGTCATGATCGCCCGCGCGAATGCGCGCATTCGCTTCCCGGCGCGGTTTCAGTTGGTCGCCGCCATGAACCCCTGTCGATGCGGCTACGGGGCGGCAAGCGGCCGAGCCTGCAAGCGCGGACGGGCCTGCGAAGCGGCCTACCAGGCGCGAATTTCAGGGCCGCTGCTCGACCGCTTAGACCTTGCGATTACCCTCGCCCCGGTGCCAGCGACCGACCTTTTAACGCCGGCCAATGGGGAGCCGAGCGCTCAAGTGGCAAGGCGGGTGGAGGCCGCAAGGGCCGCGCAAAGGGAGCGGTCGGCGGACCTCGGGCCAACTGCGACCGCTGAGACACTGAACGCGTTTTTGACCGACGAGGCGCTTGCGCGCGTTGCAACGCCGGACGCCGCGGGCACCGCGATCCTTGCCCAGGCGGTGGAAACCTTTGGCCTTTCAGCGCGCGCCTATTTCCGAATTTTGCGCGTCGCCCGGACGCTCGCCGACCTCGAAGGGGCGACAGCCCTCAAACGCCGCCATGTGGCAGAGGCGATCGCTTACCGGCAGCGCAGCGCATTATCCGAAAAACCTGCGTCCGAAAAAACAGTGCATGAACCAACGGTTAACCATGCCGCCTAACGGCGTGTTATCGCTCGTCATCTACCGTCCCAGCGGAAACGATTGGGACGGAAACAATGGCGGCCATCCATCACAAAACGCACTCAGCTACGCCGACTAATGCGGCCACAAATGGGGCCACAACAAACGCGGTCACGACAAGCGGGGCGTTTGAGCCCAGCGCTCGGCAGAACGACCCCGCTACGAGCAGCCAAGGCGGGCGGGCGCAGGAGCGCGCCGGCGGTGACGACGCCCTGCGGCCGCAATCAACGGGGCGCGACACGCGCCCTTTTGTTGTTTTGTGCAGCGCCGACGGGTCAATCCGTTTTGTCAGCCTCTCTTTTGCAACCCTTTTGCAGCGCCAGGCGGAAAGCCTCTACGGTCGTAAATTTACACCGTTTACGGATAACAAGGACGGGACTGTTGGCGCTGGAGCTGGGGCCACACGCACATTCACGATGCATGTCGACGGCGCGAGCGGCGAACGGCGCATCAACTGGGAAGAGACAACGCTCGCAGGCGGAGAGCGCCTCTATGTGGGTGCGGAGGAAAGCCCAACAAATGACGCTGAGCGGGCGTCGTCTACGCCTAACCCCTCTTTACACATACAAAATAACCGAGTAGCGGCAGCGCCCGGCGAAAAAGCAAGTGAACCGTTTGGCGAAGCGCAAACCGAAGGGGCCGGAGTCGCGTCTGAAGCTGTCGGCTTCCTCGCCACCATGAGCCACGAAATGCGCACGCCACTTAATGGCATTATCGGGATGACCGGCCTGTTGATTGATAGCGGGCTCAACCCGCACCAGCGCGCCTACGCCGACGCCATTCGCGATTCCGGCAAGGCGCTTTTGACCTTAATCAACGACCTCCTCGACCACTCAAAGATGAACGCCGGAAAACTAACTCTTGATACGGCGCCGTTTGATGTGACGGCGCTCGTACAAGGCGTGTGCGAATTATTGGCGGCGAAGGCCGACGAAAAAGGCGTCGAAGTCGCGGCTTTTATTGACCCAGAAATCCCTGGGCGCATCATCGGCGACGAGGCGCGATTGCGCCAGATACTGACGAACCTGGCGGGCAACGGCGTTAAGTTTACCGATATTGGCGGCGTCGCCATCGAGGTTCGCTCTGTCTCATCCGCAGAGGGAACGGTGCGATTGGACTTCGCCGTCAGAGACACGGGCGTTGGCATATCGCCGGAAGCCCAACGCGGTATTTTTGAAGCCTTTGACCAGGCGGACGCCCATGGCGCAAAACGCTCCGAGGGCACGGGGCTCGGACTTTCCATTTCACGCCGCCTCGCGGAAGCCATGGGCGGGAAAATCAGTGTGGAGAGCACCGTTGGTGAAGGAAGCGTCTTTTCCTTCACGGCCGAGTTCGGCGTCGATGGCCCGGTCACTGCAATAAGCACAGCCGTAGCGGCGCCGGCGGCGCCCATCGTCGTCGCAGCTCAAAGCGAAACGGTTGCAACAACACTCTCCCATTATTTCGACACCCTCGGCGTTGGGCGCTACCACATGGCCCCGGACGCGGCGACGGCGCTTTCAATCCTGACAGCGACACCCGGCGCCACGCTATTTGCCGACCTTGAAATCGCGACGGAAAGCGGCGAGGCGCTCGCCCAGGCGGCGACACGAGCCATGGTTTTGGTTTCGCCGAACAAACGCGACGCCATCGAGGCGGTGCGCGCGTCCGGTTTTGACGGTTACCTCGTGAAACCAATCCGGCGCGAGACTTTATTCCGCGCGCTTGATGAAACCGGCGGCGACTATTGCGAGCGTGCGCCCTTTGCCGACCAGAGCCCCGTGCCGGACGCAGCAGACGCGACGCCGTCGGCGTCGTCCCAACCACGCTCCAGCCTGGAAGCGGCCAAAGCGACTGCGCAAACGCACCCGGCGCTGGCCTTAGTCGACGCCGAAGACGCCCCAGCGCTCGCAAGGTCGTCAGAACCCGAAATCGCAGGCGATCGCGATGGCGGCGCGCTCTCCATTCTGCTGGCCGAAGACAATCGCATCAACGCCGTCCTCGCAACGGCGCTCATGGAGCGCAGCGGACACCAGGTAACGCTCGCGGAAAATGGCGAGGAAGCGATCCGACTGGCGCAGGCGGGAACGTTCGACATGATCTTCATGGACATGCACATGCCCGTGCTTGACGGCCTTGAGGCGACGCGCCAGCTGCGGGCGCTTGCCGGGCGAACGGCGTCGACGCCGATCATCGCCTTGACCGCGAATGCAATGGCGAGCGACCGAATTAAATGCCTCGAAGCGGGCATGGATGATTTTCTGTCGAAACCGTTTGAGGCTGCGGACTTAGAGAACATGCTGGAAAAGTGGGTTGCGCGCGCCGCGGCCCCTGTCGCCTAGGAGGCCGAGCGCCCTCGCCCCCTTTTGCATCGTGGGCGCCCACATCCTACCCTTGATTTGCTTATTCCGGCCTGCCGTATTTGTTTCGCGTTGTCCCGACCGTTTACCGCTCCCAAAAGATCGGGGTTACCGGACGCGCGAAACTGCGTAATGTTTTTCTTGGACGGCGCTTGCTTTTGCTAGCCAGCGCAAGCGACGCCGCCACACCATACCCGCAGAAACGCGATAGGCCGCAATGTCCGAAGCTCCCGCAAACAGCGCCCCAAACACCAGCACCCCAAACACCAGCGCAGCAGCAGCCAAAACGTCCGATGACCTTTCATCTGTCCAGAAACCATCCGTCTGGAAAGCGTTGGGCAAACGAAAAACCGGCGCTATGGCTGTCCTCGGCTTTGCCGCCGGCCTCCCCTACGCCCTCATCACGGGCACACTTCTCGCCTGGTTCACGGAGGAAGGGGTCGACATAAAAACGATCGGCGTCTTTTCCTGGGTCATCCTGATTTACAGCTTTAAATTTCTATGGGCCCCTGGCGTCGATCGGCTACCGGCGCCTGGTGTATTCAGTATGGGCCAACGCCGCGCCGGCATCCTATTCCTCCAAGCCCTGATCATTATCGCGCTTGCAACCATTTCTTTTGCGTCGCCTCAAAATCAACTTGGCCTAATCGCCGCCGCCGCTGTTGTGTGCACCTTTGCATCGTCGTGCCAGGACGTTTTGATTGACGCCTGGCGCATCGAAATCGCTGATGAGGAGATCACAGTTGATCTGTTATCATCCGTATACCAAATTGGCTACCGGCTGGCGACAATTCTGGGCGGCGCTGGCGCGCTTATTATGGCGGCGCGCATCGGGTGGAACAGCGCCTTTGTTGCGCTTGCAGTGCTGATGGCGCTGGCCGTTTGCGGCGTTTTTATCGCCGAGGATTCAACGCGCGCGCCGAGCCCTGACGTCAGTCAGGATAAAGACGGGCCGCCGACGAATTGGCGCAACCTTGCGCTATTGCCGGTCCTCGCCGGCTGGGCCTGGGCGTTTGTCGCGCTCTTCGGGTTTATGGCGTTCGCTTTGCAGGCCCCAGGCGAGGCTAATGCGCGGGTCTTCACCCGCGAAAAAGGCCCCCTGATCGTCCTCGCGGCCGTTGTTGCGCCAATGGTGTGCGCCGCCGCGCTATTATGGTTGCGCGAACGCAAAACCCTTCTGCCCAGGGACAATTCACCCTGGTTCGCCCAGTCGGTCCTGGACACGCTCTACGGCGCCGTGCTCACGCCTCTTAGCGAATTGATCGAGCGGCTGCGGTTCGGCGCAATATTGGTGATCGCGCTTGTCTTATCGTACCGATTTGTCGATCTCGTCTGGGGCGCCTTCGCCTACCCGTTTTATCTAGGCGTTGAAAACGGCGCCCTCGGCCATACCCTCGACGAAGTGGCGATCGCCTCAAAATTATTTGGCACCCTGATGACTTTTCTGGGCATTGGCGTTGGCGCCGCGGCAATATTGCGGTTTGGGCGCATGCCTTGCGTTGTCGCTGGCGCAATTCTGGCGGCGGCGACGAACCTCCTCTTCGCGGACTTAGCCCTTGGCGGCGCCGGCGTCGACGCCTTCATGCGCGCAGCGCGGCTTTATCCGGTCTTTAGTATTTTCCAGCCCCTCGCGGATTTTTTAGGCCTCGATGTGACGATGAACGAACGGTTGGCGCGCTTGATGGTGGCGATCGCCGCGGAAAACCTCGCGCTCGGGTTTGCGAGCGCCGCGAGCGTCGTTTACCTCTCGTCGATTGTCAGCCCACGGTTTGCCGCCGTTCAATACGCCCTCCTCGCTTCACTCGTTATGCTCATCGGCTCCCTCGGCCGGGGGGCGCTTGGCGAATTGATTGGCACACGGGGCTTTGCCTATGTCTTTTATTTGACCGCAGTGCTGGGGCTTTTCGCAGTCGTCGCCTCGATTTTGGAATGGATACGCCAGGCCCGGGGCGGCGCCGCCGAACCGACGCGCGAAAGCGCACCAGCTTAATACCTTGGCTTTATAAATAAGTCTCGCTACCGACGATGTGACGCGCGCACCCTTAGGGTTGCGCTAAACCGCGCGCCAGACACGCCTCTGGGCTTGGCGAGGCCTCAGTCGATTGCAACGCGGAGGCGCTCACATGGGAAGCGCGCCGTTCTCCATTTTCGCTTGGGTACGTAATGACGATCAAAGCGCAGCCCGCCAGGGTATAACGCCGGAATTCGCCGGGTCCTTCGCGGCGGATAAGCGCTGGCGTCCCGAATTTTTCGTCAAGTTCATCCGTGCGCCGACCGATCACATCGGCGAGCGTGAACACGGGCTTCTTAGGCGCTGCGATGACGGGCGCCTGCCCGCTTGGCGCGTCAGGTTTTGTCGATGCGCAGCCCGCGACGGCGGTCAAAAACGAAAGGCCCGCGAGCATTGCGCGATTTACCCGACCGTTCACACCCATGCGCCGTCTCCTGTGTTCGCTCGGCCGCTTGCCGCCATCTTCACTGCTGCTTATAAGCGCGGTCTTGCGGCCCGGTAAACAAAACCCGCGCCGTCCCCGAAAGAAACCGTGTTAAGCTAGGC
This sequence comes from Pseudomonadota bacterium, assembly GCA_039197915.1. Lineage (GTDB taxonomy): Bacteria > Pseudomonadota > Alphaproteobacteria > Caulobacterales > Parvularculaceae > JAJFFW01. The sequence continues at coordinate 69,663 of JBCCTV010000001.1, forward strand.
TTCCGCTTCTTACACGTCGCCCAAAGGACGTTTCGCCATGGCCGAAAAGAAACACGACGTCGTTGGCGTCGGTAACGCAATCGTTGATGTCTTAGCGAAAGCAAACGACGATTTCTTGGACACCCACGCCATCCCCAAAGGCGGCATGGTGCTCATCGAGGAAACCCAGGCGGCGACAATTTACGACGCAATGGGCGCCGCTGTTGAAATTTCAGGCGGCTCGGCGGCTAACACAGTCGCCTGTGTTGCTTCCTATGGCGGGTCCGGCGGATTTATTGGCAAAGTCGCCGACGATGCGTTAGGCGAAATTTTCCGCCATGATCTCAAAGCTATGGGCGTCGCTTTTACTGCGCCGCCGCTCAACGACGGCCCATCAACCGCGCGCTGTTTGATCCATGTGACGCCGGACGCCCAACGCTCCATGACGACGTTCCTCGGCGCCGCCGGCTACGTCTCCAAAGCGGACCTCGACGCGGACATGATCGCGAGCGCTGATACGCTCTATTTTGAAGGCTACCTATTCGAGCAACCGGTAGCTCGTGAGGCGTTTGTCGCCGCCTGCGCGATTGCGCGTGAAAATGGCGTGCGAACGGCGCTGACGCTTTCAGACGCCGGCGTCGTTGAACGCCAACACGAGGCGCTCTTAGACTTTATTCCTCAGCATATTGACCTTCTCTTTGCGAATGATATGGAAGCGCAAGCGCTGTTCGGTGTTGACGCCCTATCGGATATGGCTGAACCGGCGAATAGAATGTGTCCATTGACGGCTGTTACCTGTTCCGAAAAAGGATCGCTGATTTTTTCACGCGAAGCCGACCCGGTTAAAGTCGAAGCGATTGCGCCGGATAAATTGGTCGACACCACCGGCGCTGGCGACGCCTACGCCGCGGGCCTTCTCTTCGGTCTCGCGCGCAACAAGCCTTTGGAGGTCGCCGGGGCGCTCGGATCCCTCGCCGCGTCCGAAGTGATCAGCCATTTCGGCGCGCGCCCGGAAAAAAGCCTTGAAAGCTTGGGCGCCGAAAAAGGCCTGCTATAGCGCCTGGCTCAGCACAAGTGCGGGAGCGTTCGCGGTCGCTCTCTATACGTTCTTATTAATTCTATAAGAGCCTTGCATTGGATGCCCCCGCACAAAAACGCAAGATGGGTCGGTGCGCAGTGATTTTGCTGCTCACTTAACTCTTGCGGGCCGCTTTTTCCGCGTGGCCGGAAACCCCCGCACGTTTGGAGAGCTCGCGCGCAACCGCTGCAGGGTCCACGTCGCTCGCCGCCAACAACACCAAGAGATGATACATCACGTCGGCCACCTCCGCGGTGAGCCGGCGGCGATCGCCCGAAACGGCTTCAATAATCGCTTCAACAGCTTCTTCGCCAAATTTCTTGGCGCATTTATCAACGCCCGCCTCTAGAAGGCTTGCCGTATAGGACTGATCCGCCCCTGCCGTTTTGCGACTTTCGATCGTCTGCCAAAGCCGCTCGAGCACCACACCAAGGTCACCGTCTGCGTCGACGCCCGACCCATCATCCGTCTTCGCCGTATCGGTTGTTTCACTGGTCACAACAATGGCTCTTTCACTGCAGCCGAACAGGAACGCTTGCGGCATAGAGCGCATTTTTTACATCGCTCACGGAGTAAGTTCCAAAGTGAAAGACCGACGCGGCGAGGACCGCGCTCGCTTTGCCGTCAACAACCGCGTCGACAAAGTGCTCAAGGACGCCGGCGCCGCCAGAGGCGATGATCGGAATGGGCGCGGCCTCGGCAACGGCGCGGGTAAGGTCAATGTCATACCCCTTTTGAACGCCGTCGCCATCCATCGACGTCAAGAGAATCTCCCCTGCCCCGCGGTTTGCGACTTCACTTGCGAACGCCACCGCATCGACGCCGGTGGCCGTGCGGCCGCCATGGGTGAAGATTTCCCATCGGTTTTGCGAGACACGCCGGGCGTCTATAGCGACGACAACGCATTGGGCGCCGAAGCGCCGGGCGGCCGCGTCGATCAAGCTCGGGGTTTTCACTGCCGCGGTATTGATCGAGACTTTGTCGGCCCCGATATCGAGCAAAGACTGGAAATCATCAACCGTGCGCACCCCGCCGCCTACGGTTAGCGGCATGAAACACTGCTCAGCGACCTCAGAAACCTTGTCGTGTAAAATCCCCCGGCCTTCATGGCTCGCAGAAATATCGAGGAAACATAACTCGTCAGCCCCCGCATTATCGTAAGCGCGCGCGGCTTCAACCGGGTCGCCGGCGTCGCGCAGGCTGACGAAATTGACGCCTTTGACGACGCGCCCGTCTTTTACATCGAGACAAGGAATGACACGGACCTTCAGCATGCGCTCTTTTCCGGATAGCGCCAGAAGGGCGTCATGTCGTTGAAAGCTTTCCACGCCGGTAAAATGGCGCGGGCTGCGTGTTCGGCGCGGGCCGCGCTATAGCCGGCGACAAAGCCGGACGCGCCAAGCGCCGCCCCCCCTGCCCCTTCGGCGGCGCGCGCACTCAGCGCCTGGGCCACAACGGCGTCGTTCAAAGCGCCAAAGCTGTCCTGCATCAACGACATCGCCTGCATATAGGGCTTTCGTCTCGCGGGGTCGAATTGGCTGCGAAAGAGTTGGCTGGCGTAGCGCATCTTTTTCAGTTCAATGCGCAGCGGGTGCCCAGCTTCCGGCGCTTTCACGCTTAAATCAGCGGCGGCCTCGCGCGCTTTTTCAAGCCGCCTATCAAGAGCGCGGCGGGCGAAATCCGGCGCGCGCGCCTGCATTGCCGGCGTGGACATATCGAGCTTTTCAGCGGCTTCCAAAATGCGCAGCGGCAAAATCCGGAACTCAGGCTCGTGCGTTGTTTGCTCAACCCGCGCCCAGGCGCGTGCGCGTAAACTAAGCGCCCGCGCGCGCAATTTCTCAATGCCCGCCGGCGCGCTCGCAATATCTTCAACGGCGGGCAATGTATCGCTCAAAAACAGGTCCCAATCCCGCGCCTCCCCTAATACGCCCGCGAGAATCCGCGCCTCGGCGCTCAGTGTTTTCAACGCCGTCGAGGCCGCTGCCTTGCGGAAAACCCGTTCAATCGACCGGAAGCGTCGCATGGCGACGCGCGCATGGCGCAAGGCTTCTGGCGCGCCGGAATTTAACGCCCGACCAGTTTCCGCAATACGATTGGCGCTGAAACACAAGCCCGCGTGAAGCATGGCCCCTGCCGACGGGTCCGCAGGCGAAACGATTTTGTTCGCCGCTTTCAAACCGCCGTCGAGGCCCAGAATGCGGGCGGAATAGCCGGGAAGTGATTGGCCGAGAACCGTCAACGCGCCGCCGCCTGCGCGCAGTGTCTGCTCGCCACGCTTCAGGCGCCGAACGGGGTCCTCGTCCAGAAGATCGATGACGCCGAAGCGCGCCCGCGCCCCGTCTAGCGCTTCGGCCAGGTAAAGCGTGACGGAGGCAAACGGCGTTTCGGCTTCAAAACTCGCCAGCCGCCAACTTGTTTGTTTTGCAATCGTAAAAATGTGCTTCAGGGGCGGGGCGGTCGCCAGGAGCGCGCCAACGCGGTCCTTCCCGTTCGGTGATGCGGCTTGGCTTACGTCTCTAGAGGCAAATTGCCCTGACGCCTTTTTTAGGTTTGGGGCGACGCTTGGCGCCTGATCAAATAACGAGGCGGGCGCAGGGCCAGGAGCAGGGTCACGCCCGGCGCCAACCGCGCGCAAAAAGACGCCGCGCCGCGCTAATGATTGGTCTGAGACGTCATAATATGAGAACGCCCTAAGCGGTTTTTCGGCTTTACACTGAACACTGAAGTATGCCGTATCGTTCGCAAAACGATTGATTGCCGTCGCATCGCCAACCAAGCGTAATGGCCCTGTAAGCCCGTCGCTTTCTTCCTCTAACACCAAATCGCGCGCTTGCACTGTCATCGCCGTCCCGCCCGCAGGGCAGCCTCTGGTGTAATGCGCCCGTCATAAAGGGCGCGTCCGATGACGACGCCTGCAATGGCGGGCTCTTTCGCGAGCGCCGCCACATCATCGGCGCTGGCAACGCCGCCGGACGCAATCACGGGGATCGCCAGATCCTGGGCGAGGGCGGCCGTTGCGCTCACATTTGGGCCCGTTAAGGCGCCATCGCGGCCGATATCGGTGTAAATGATCGCAGCAACGCCGTCGTCCTCATACCTTTTGGCGATCTCGAGCGCTTGAAACCCATCGCCGCTCGCCCAGCCATCGGTTTTAACGACGCCGTCCGCCGCATCGACGCCGACAATGATGGCGTTCGGGTAGGCGCGCGCCGCTTCACGCACGAAGCCCGGGTCTTTAACCGCGGCCGTCCCTAGTATGACCCTCGACACGCCATTTTCCATCCAGGCGTCCACATCCGCCATGCGCCTGACGCCGCCGCCCACCTGGCAGCGCGCATCGGTTGCGGCGAGGATGGAGGCGACCGCCGCAGCATTTTCAGATTTCCCGGAAAATGCGCCATCGAGATCGACGATGTGCAGATTTTCAAAACCGGCGCTGCGGAAATCAAGCGCCTGGGCGGCCGGGTCGTCGTTATAGACCGTCGCCGCATCCATGCGCCCATGGAGGAGCCGCACGCAGCGCCCGCCTTTGAGATCGATCGCCGGATAAACCTCGAAACCGGCGGGTGAGGGCGGCTTCTGGGAAACGGCTGAGGGGGCGCGTTCGGCGGTCATGGGCGCCACCGCAAAAAGGCTTCGATTAAGCGCAAGCCGGCGCGCTGGC
>JBCCTV010000002.1:0-38614 GCA_039197915.1 Pseudomonadota bacterium
GCAAGCGCTGCATCAACGCCCTCAACGACGATAGAAAACGCTCCCGCCTGATCGGCGGCGTTTGCTTCGGCAATAATTTCAACGCACTCCGCCTGGGTCCGACCGCGCGCTCGGAACCCGCCAGTGACGTTGACCGCCTGTGGCCGAAGGCCAACATGGGCCATTACGGGCACGCCGCGCTCGACCAAAAACGCAATCGTTTCTGCGGCGTGACGCCCGCTTTCAAGCTTAATCGCCTGGGCGCCGCTTTCACCGAGCAGTCTCGATGCATTTTCGAACGCTTGTGCGGGCGACGCCTCATAACTGCCAAACGGCATATCCACGACAACGAGCGCCTTAGCGCTACCGCGCATCACGGCGCGCGCATGCATGATCATCATGTCGACGGTGACGCCGAGCGTTGTATCGAGCCCATGCACCACCATGGCTGCGCTATCGCCAACCAGCAAAATATCACAATGGGGATCGAGCAGCCGCGCCAGCGGCGCATCATAAGCAGTCAGGCATACGAGAGGGTCGCCGCCCTTACGCGCATAAACCTCCGTTGCCGAGAGGCGTTTGGCGGAAATCTGAACAGACACGGCGCCTCTCAACTGCTGGGCGAAGGAGAATGCACCATGCGCTTTCTCAGTGGTGCGGGTTGACGCTCTTGCAGATAGCAGTTTTCGACCGGGTTACAACGCTTTACGCATCAGCGTGACGAGGTTTGGCACACCGTTCGCGCCTGTGTTTCGGTGATAATCGAAGGGCTCATACCCCCGCGCCCGGTAAAGCGGCTCTCCAGCTTCCGTTGATCCGAGCTCGATCCATGAATATCCAGCGTCCCGCGCAGCGTTTTCACCGAGCGTCAGAAGATACGTGCCGACGCCGCAGCGTGTCCAAGACGGATGCGTGTACATTGCCCGGATGCGCGCCGCGCCATCTGTTGGATCAACTTTCGTGTCGTCGCGTCCGGCGACTTGGTCGCCGCCATAAAGCGTGCTGCGCCAACTCCACCCGCCGCAACCTGCAATGTCAGAGCGCGTGGGATCTGGCTCGACCGGGAGCACTAAAAAGTAGGTTCCATCGTCAATCAGAGTCGTGTCGAGGCCCATGGTCTCGCGCGCCGCAGCAACGCCGGCTTCATCGAGGAAGCCCTTCATGTTTTCGACGATCGCCGCATCCATCAGCGCCAGGATTGAGGGGATGTCGTCTCGCGTCGCCACGCGCCATGTGAAGGGCTCGACCATGAGTAAGCCTTTTAATTCAGTGTGCCGCTTACGGATTATGACCTGCGAAGGCTAAAACGAAAACTCGATATTGCAGAGGGACGGCTCGACTAATGGATTGACTTTCGACGGCCTTGCCTAATGGCCCTCGTACGATACCAAAGCAACCACGTCCTTGCCCCGCGCGCGCAAGCGATCGGCGCCGCCAAGGTCCGGCAGATCAACAACAAACGAGCATAACTCAACCACCGCGCCAGCCCGCTCAAGCAGGTTCAGACCAGCGATCGCGGTGCCGCCGGTTGCGATCAAATCATCAACGAGCAAAACGCGTTCGCCCTCTTTGACAGCGTCCACGTGGATCTCAACCTCATCGACGCCGTATTCCAATTCGTAGCTTTCGCTGATTGTTTCCGCCGGGAGCTTTCCTTTCTTGCGGATCGGCACAAAGCCAACGGACAATTGGTGTGCGATGGCGCCGCCTAAAATGAAGCCGCGCGCTTCAATGCCAGAGACCTTATCGATTTTCTTACCGGCGAGCGGCTGCACCATTTCATCGACCGCGCGACGGAAGCCGCGCGCATCGGTGATCAACGTTGTGATATCGCGAAAGATGATCCCCGGCTTTGGATAGTCCGGGATCGATCGAATGGTGTCTCGAATGTCCATAACGGCGATAGGAAACACCAACTGGCGCTGCAGCGCAAGAAACCGTCTTCAACAGCGCCATGACTGAGTATTTTTCGCGTGACCCCGTCGCGTTTCGCCGCCGCCGGTAGATCGCCTTCAGGTGAGACGTGAAACTCGTGCCTACGATGTAAGCGAGAGTTCCGTTAGGCTGTTGCCGATGTCTTTAAATGCATCCAAGAGCCCGTTCGCGTTTTTTGCGTCGTAGTAAAGCGACGGCTCCGTCGCGCAGGCCTGGAGCAGGTTTTTGATTGTGTTGTCATCGACCTCAAAAGCGATTGAATACACCCGGATACCGGCAGCTTTGATTTCGTCACAAAGGTCTTCTGTGAAGGTATTCGCGTTTTGTGCATTGTTACCGTTGTGCTTCGGAAATCTCGCCGATTTCGTGTTTGCGCCATCGGTCATGACGATCAGCGCTTTCTGTCCGCCATCTGCTTGCACGGAAGCGTAGGGCGCGCCTTCGGAGAAAGGCTCTCCGCTTGATAGCATGCGTAGGCCCCAGGTCAGTCCGGCTGGAATATAGGTGTTATTGCGCGCGCGCAGGCTGTCGATTTTGTCAACGATGTCGCCTTTCACACTCGTCAGTGGCAGGACTTCTTCGTTACAGCGTTGGTTCATTAATCCGGGGACGCGGTTTCCGCCGGTATAGTTCCTGTCTTCCACATTGAGCGGCGCATCGCGCGAGCCAACACAGCCATGGAAACGAAACCATTGTGTCCGTGGCGTGCACACGCGCACCGGATCGCCGTCCTCATAAACCGGCACTTCTTCATCAACCCAGCGGGTGTCGCACTGGTTGCGTTGGCAAGGGAAGTCCCGACCGTCGCGCCGGCACGTAGAGGGGACGCGGCGACAGTTATAATCCTCACGCACGCTTCTGGTTTCAGTGCCAACCTGGCGGCGATCTGGATACGTATCTTCGCAGCGATTTGTTGTCGTTGAGTAGTCTGCAGGGACATCAATCCAGGATTCGTTGCGTCGGGATTTACCGACATTCACATATTGCGCAAACGGCACAATCCCCATTTTGATGTTGGGGCGGCTAGAATTGTCAGGGATCAACGTGTTCACGAGGTCCGTCGCCGCCTGCTTCAGGGTCGACAAGCGATCGCCTTCCATCGACTTAGTGACGTCGAGCACCAGCATCGCCTCAAGGCTGCGCGGCGGCGCGACCTCCGCCACCGCCTTAACGAAAACCGGCAGCGCTTTCTTTCCGACGGCGCCGAGAATTGTTGTTGCGACCCCGCCCTCAACCTCGATGGAGTAAGTCGTCCCTGTAAAATCAAATTTAAACTTATCGATCGTCACGCCTTGCTGCGAGACGTCACTGGCGTCAAAATAATCCCGCGCGATGCGTTGCGCCTGCATCTTCGTCAATGAACCGTCCGTTGACCGACGGCGCGCAGCCGCCAAAAGCGCGGCATCGGCCGCCTCAGCCACTTGCGCTCGAACCATTGAGGTACGGACGACATCAACTGCAAGCCCCGTAGAAAACAGCAAGGGCAGGAACAGCATGGTGAAAATCATTGAGACGTTGCCGCGTTGGCGCCGCCTCGTGAGCCCGCGAAGTCGTAGTCGCAACTTGCCTGTAAAGTCTACGAGGCTGTGCTTAAAGCCGGCTGCGGATAAAAAAGACATACTGACTACTTTGCCAACTTAGGTGACAAGACGAGGCGGAACGGGACAAATGCCATTTCGTTCGCTTACAAACGACCTTAACTCGTTAAACTCAATTCGGTGAGGCTGTCACCGATCTCCCTAAAGGCGTCGAGCAACGCTTGAGAGTTTGTGGCGTCGAAATAATTTGATGGCGTCGTCGCGCATTGCTGCAATAAGCCTTTGATCGTGTTGTCGGTAACCTCAAAAGCGATTGAGTAGACGCGGATGCCGCTGCCTTTGACTTCATTGCAGACGCTCTCGGTCACCGTGTTAGCGTCCGTTGCGCTCGTCCCATCATGCTTGGGGAACGTCGCTGACTTTGTGTTGGCGCCATCGGTCATAACAACGATCGCTTTAACGCCGCCGTCCGCTTGAATCTGCCCAAACGTGCTCGCTTCTGTAAACGGTTCGCCAGGCGATAAAAGCCTGAGCCCCCACTTCAGTCCCGGCGCGATGTAGGTGCTGCCGTTAGCATTGAGCGCGTCGATTTTGCTGATGATCGAAGACTTTGTATCCGTAAGCGGAAGAAGTTCTTCGTTACAAGAAATATTCATGATGCCAGGCACGCGGTTAGCGCCAGTGTAATCACGGTCTTCTATGTTGAGGGGCGGATTGCGGGACCCGACGCATCCATTCCATCTCGTATTAGATGTGACAGGATTACAAACGCGCACCGGATCGCCATTGTCATAGACCGGCACTTCCTTATCCACCATGCGTGTGTCGCACTGTTGTTGCTGGCACGGAAAGCTCCGTCCATCGCGCACGCAAGTTGATGGAACCTGTCGGCAGTTATAGTTTTCCGAAACGCGCCGGGTCGTTGTTCCAGTTTGGGTCCGATTGGGGAAAGTATCCGAGCAACTATTTGTGGTTATTGAGGAATCTGCAGGCACATCGATCCAGGGCTCGTTGCGCCGGCTCACACCGACATTGACGTACTGAGCAAATGGTACAATGCCGACTTTGACGTTGCCGCCAACACCCGTATCCGGAATCAACTTATTGATAAGATTGGTCGCAGCGGTTTTCAGCGTTGAAATTCGGCTGCCCTCCATCGATGTCGTGACATCCAGCACAAGGACGGCTTCCAGATTTGCAGGCGGCGACACCGTCGCGGTGGAAATAACATTAATCGGCAACTTGGGACGACCAACGGCCCCTAAAATGCTGGTCTTGACGTCGCCGTTGACGGTGATCGTGTAATCGTTGTCAGTAAAATTAAACGCAAACGCTGAAATGTTGACGCCGGCGTTTTGGATGTCGCTCGCGTCAAAATAGTCCCGCGCGATTTGCTGCGCCTGGGCCTGGGTTAGGGTCGGATCAATTGACCGCCGCCGCGCTGCCGCCAGCAAGGCCGCGTCAGCCGCCTCAGCGACCTGGGCGCGCACGAGTGTTAAACGTACAAAATCAACGGCAATGCCTGCTGAAAAAATCAGGGGGAAAACGACGATGCCGAACATCATGGCGACGTTGCCGCGCTGGCGCTTGCGTCGTGCGGCTTCGTTTCGTGTCGCCAGCCCGTTCATTTTCCATTCCTTTGGCTTAAGAACGGAAGGATTTTCGCGGTTCATCAAAAAGCGGCGCATGCTGCAAGCTCCCTCCATGCGCTGGGCGAACGCCCGCGCAGCAGAATTTTGACGCCGGCGGATCACCGGCTTTCACGCGTGACATTGCAGACAATTTGCCAAGATTTTTTTAACGAAACGGCGTTGAAGGTTAATGGCAGTCTTGTCGGTTGGTGAATGTTTCACCTTGCGGCGCGCCGCCCCTTGCGCCATGCCCTGTGCCATGTCGGTACAAACTGTTTCAGATGGCCCGCTGAAGATTATAACCATCAACCGGCCTGAACGCCGGAACGCCGTCGATCGGCCAACCGCTGAGGCTCTCGCACGAGCATTCAGGGAATTCGACGCCGATCCCCATCAATCATGCGCAATTTTGACCGGCGCCGGCGGCGCCTTTTGCGCTGGCGCAGATCTAAAGGCGATTTCCTCGGGTAACGGCAATCGAATGGACGCTGCCGGCGATGGTCCAATGGGACCGACCCGACTGGCGCTTTCGAAACCCGTAATCGCGGCAATTGAAGGTCCTGCCGTCGCCGGCGGACTGGAGCTAGCCCTGTGGTGCGACCTGCGCGTAGTCGCAAGCGACGCCGTGTTCGGTGTTTACTGCCGGCGCTTTGGCGTCCCACTTGTGGACGGAGGCACGGTGCGTTTGCCACGCTTAATCGGGGCATCGCGCGCCCTCGATATGATCATCACGGGTCGTTCGGTCACCGCAGAGGACGCCTTTATTTGGGGGCTTGCAAACCGGGTAACGCCGCCGGGAGAGGCGCTCAACCACGCGATCGCTTTGGCGAAGGAAATTTCCGCCCTCCCCCAAACCTGCCTGCGCAATGATCGAAAAAGCGCGTTGCAACAGTGGTCTCTGCCTGAGACTGACGCATTAGCTGCGGAATTCGCGCTTGGGATGGCGACCCTCGAATCGGGTGAGACTCTGCAAGGCGCACAGAAATTTGCGGACGGCGCTGGCAGAAGCGGCGCGCGCGTTGATACGGAGACGAACGACTGATGGCGGCAAGAGCGGCGGCGCGAAAAGCAACAGCTTCGAAAGAAGACGGCTATTCCGCAAAAGACATCGAAGTCCTTGAAGGCCTGGAGCCGGTGCGCAAACGGCCGGGGATGTATATTGGCGGAACAGACGAACGCGCCCTGCACCATCTCTTTGCGGAAGTTCTCGATAACTCGATGGACGAGGCCGTCGCAGGCCACGCAAGCCGCATCGAAGTCGAACTCTTCGAAGACGGTTTTTTGAGCGTCACCGACAATGGCCGCGGCATTCCAGTTGATCCGCACCCAAAGTTTAAAAAGAAGTCCGCGCTTGAAGTTATCATGACAACGCTTCATGCCGGCGGTAAATTTGATGGCGACGCCTACCAGACTTCTGGCGGTTTGCACGGCGTCGGGGTATCTGTCGTGAACGCGCTCGCCGATACGCTAACGGTTGAGGTGTGTCGTAAGCAAACGATGTGGCGCCAGGATTATGGGCGCGGGCTTCCCGTTTCGAAGTTGAAGAAAGTTGGGCCGGCGCCGAACAAGCGCGGAACAACGGTAAAATTCCATCCGGACCCAGATATATTTGGTTCGCGCGCCTCCTTTAAGCCGCACCGCCTCTACAAGATGGCGCGGTCAAAGGCTTATCTCTTCGCCGGTGTTGAAATAAGGTGGAAATGCGCGCCGTCGCTGATCAAGGACGACACACCGGCCGAGGCGGTTCTTCAGTTCAAAAATGGATTGGCCGACTACCTAAAAAGCCTAGCGGATGGGAAACCGACGGTTACGGACGATATGTTTGCCGGACGCATTGAGAAAACCGAAGGCGGCGGACATGGAAATGTTGAGTGGGCGGTTGTCTGGGGGGCTGCCGGATTTGGTGAAGCGGACGGGTTTGTCCACTCCTATTGCAATACTGTTCCAACGCCGGAGGGCGGCACGCACGAGGCGGGGCTGCGCGCTGCGTTGACCAAGGGCTTGAAGGCCTATGCAGAGCTTGCTGGCAATAAAAAGGGCATCGCCGTTACCGCCGAAGACGCCATTGGCTCCGCGGGCGCGCTCTTGTCGGTTTTTGTCCGAAACCCAGAGTTTCAGGGCCAAACAAAGGACAAGCTCGCAACCGCCGAGGCTCAGAAAATCGCAGAAGCTGCAATCCGTCCCGCCTTTGACCACTGGCTCGCGGCGGACGCAAAGAGAGCACAGACGCTTCTTGATTGGGTCATTGAACGCGCGGAAGACCGGCAACGGCGACGGCGAGAAAAAGAGGTCTCACGCGCCGCCGCGACGCGCAAACTTCGGCTTCCCGGCAAGCTCGCCGATTGCACCCAAAAGGAACGTACGGGAACTGAAATTTTTCTGGTCGAAGGCGATAGCGCCGGCGGATCAGCAAAACAAGCGCGCGATCGCGCCCGACAGGCCATACTCCCGTTGCGCGGAAAGGTGCTAAATGTAGCCTCCGCTTCGCGAGACAAAATTACGCAAAACCAGGAGATCCTGGATATTGCGCAAGCACTCGGCGTCGGATTAAGCGCCCGGTTTGATGTTGATGATCTGCGCTACGAGAAAATCATCATCATGACAGATGCGGATGTTGATGGGGCGCACATCGCTGCCCTGCTCATCACGTTTTTCCACCAGGAGATGCCGGGCCTGATAAAGTCAGGACGTCTATACCTCGCTCAACCGCCCTTGTTCCGTCTCTCAGCGGGCGGAAAAACCGTTTACGCGATGGACGAAGACGCGCGGGATAAGCTTTTGAAATCCGAGTTTAAGTCGAACCAAAAAGTTGAGGTCAGTCGCTTCAAAGGCCTTGGCGAGATGAACCCGGCTCAGTTGAAAGAAACGACCATGTCGCCCGCAACACGCACGCTGGCGCGCGTCGAAATCCCCGAGGACGCCCACGAAAACGCGGCAAATTTGGTTGATCGATTAATGGGCAAAAAAGCCGAACCGCGCTTTCACTTCATTCAAGAAAACGCGGCTTTCGCGCGAGAAGCGCTTGATATTTAGCGCGCGTGGAAATGGCTTAATCAAGAACTTTCGCGCTTTACAAATGTGACAGCGAACAACGGGTCGCCATCAAATAGGTCTTGCGGCTCGCCAACGCCCTCAATCATTTTCATGACGCGTGGGGTAATCGACCCTTCCATACGGTAGCCCCGCTCGGCCATTTTCCCGCGGTGAAACTCAAGCGCTGCGGCCGTGAACTCGCGCGCTAAGATGGTGATGCGTTCCGGGTCGGACATGAGTGGTTCCTACTTGGCTCAGCTGTTGATACGGAGCCAGGAATATGGCGAGCCTCGCCGAACTTGTCCATGGCGCGTAATCAGCGCCCTCCTTCCTTTCGGAGCAATTGACGGGAGTACCAGCACGACTATTTAAACCAGCCGATGTTGATGGGCATAACGCCAGACCAGTGCGTTAGGCCAGTGCGTTAGGCCAGTGCGTCAGACCAGTGCGTTAGGCCAGTGCGTCAGACCAGTGCGTTAGGCCAGTGCGTCAGTCCAGCGCGTCCGGCAAAACCCGCGGCGGTATCGCGGCGCTACACTATAAATTATGCCGTACCGAGAATATGCGGGGCCACAGCAGAAGCAGTTACATGTGCATTTTATCGAGATTTGATATTTAAGGCCCCTGAGCCTATTTCAACACAATGCGTTACATGATTAATGCCTCGTTCATTTCAGCTGGGACCGGAAACCCATGACGCCGACTCAGAAAACTCTGATCATTGTTGGTATCGCGCTTATAGTCCTTGGCTTACTTCTCCCTTCCATTTCAAAACTCGGTTTGGGCCGCCTACCCGGGGATATCATCATCCGCCGTGAGGGTTTCGCATTCTTCTTCCCGCTGACTTCGATGATTTTAATCAGTGTCGTTCTGAGTTTAATTGTGCGCTGGCTGGGGAAATAGCCTATCAAAAACACTGCGTTGGCTTACCACCAGCCGCACCATCGAACTTTTTCTCTATACTAATTATTTTTGAGGTGTACGCGTTTTTTGAAAATCGGCGATCACGGGGCCTAAAAAGTCGACAAGATCGCTGGCTACGCGTTTGGGCGAAAAGTCTGTCTCGATTTTTTCACGGGCGGCATCCCCTAATTGACGGGCAAGTTCCGGATTCTTGATGAGCCTCTCACAAGCGCCGGCTAGCGCTTTGGCATCGCCGGGCGGCACTAGCAATCCCGTTTTTTCATGATCAATTATCTCCGGAATACCGCCTGTGTCAGTCGCAATGACCGGCGACGCTGCCGCCATTGCTTCAAGCAACGTGTAAGGATAATTCTCAAAACGTGATGCGATCAGAGTTATTGGACGTGATTTTCTAAACCCTGAAATCGCATCCCGCGGCAGCGGGCCATGATAATTGATCCGCTCACGCGTGATTGGTTGCAGCCTCTTCATCCAATCGGCAAATCTTAAAGCAGCGCCATTTTCCCCGCCCGGGACGCCCGGGTCAGGACCAATGAAGTCTAACCCAACATTGACGTTTTTCTGAGCCAGTAAATCCATTGCTGTCAAAACAATGTCCCCAGCTTTATGGGTATCAAAGCGTCCCACGAACAATATCCGGTTCATGGCGTTACTTTTTTCGTTTAAAGGCTCACCGGAGGCGGTCGTCGATGAACTGTTGACAGCGCTTTCAAAGCCAACAATTGGATTCGGCACAACAGCTGTAAACGTAGGCGAAGCGTTATAGTACTTAAGTGTCGACTTTAGAACAAAGTCTGACGGTGCAATCGTCGCGGCACAGCAATCAATAGCGTCGCCTTCGGCGTTTTCACGACCTTTGTTATCGCGTCCCGTCGCATCTAACGGCATTACCGATTTATGTAGAAAAAATGGTCCGTGTAGAGCGAGAATAACGGGAATATCGACCATCTCTTGAACAAGGCCCGCGGCGCCACGCGTTTCTTCCATAATAAAAGCGTCGATCGGTGTCTCTTCGTGGATTTGCTGCAATTTCGCAGCGACGCCCTCAGCAGCGAACTTAGCGAATGGGTTGCTCAACCCAAGGCGAAAACCAATTTTCTCGCTCAAACGCCACGGCCGCACTTTGGGTAACGCATAGGCAATGGCGTCCGGCTCCTCGAGGTTGCGCGTCAACACTGAAACGGTATGCCCCAATTGTTGCAGCCCGAGAACGAAGTTGACAGTTGCAGTGGTAATGCCGTTTGCGACTTTCTTTCCAGGCCAAGCCGGCGTGTACATCGCAATATGCATGTGAGAGCCTCCGCAATTTCAAAGACTGTTATCAGCCGATTATTGACGCCGGAATAACAAAAAAGCGCCGCCTCGTTTAGGAGACGGCGCTTTCTAACGGTGTCTTGACGAAGCTGCCGATTAGGTCAGGCTGCTTTTTCGCGCTTTGACATCATGGACTCGAAGTTTTCCCAAACGCCTTCGGCGCCGTGCCAATCGCCCTTCGTTGCAGCCTTCGAGTATTCGGTCGCGCGGGCTTCAAAGAAGTTTGCGTGCTCAACGCCGTTCAGCATTTCAGTTAACCAGGGAAGCGGATGCTTCTCAACGCCGTAGACTTTCGGCAGATCAAGCTGGGCGAGGCGCCAGTCGGCGATATACCGAATGTACGATTTGATATCGTCCGAGGTCATCCCTTCAACCGGGCCCATTTCAAACGCCAGATCGATGAATTTATCTTCGAGGCTCACAACGGTTTTACAGCAGTCGACGATGTCGTCTTCCAAAGCTTTCGTCATGCACCCGGTCTCTTTTGCAAAGGCATGATAAAGTTTGACCATACCTTCACAGTGCAGACTTTCATCCCGCACAGACCAAGAAACGATCTGGCCCATGCCCTTCATTTTATTGAAACGCGGGAAATTCATCAGCATAGCGAACGATGCAAATAACTGAAGCCCCTCGGTAAAAGCGCCAAACATTGCAACCGTGCGCGCAATATCTTCGATGCTATCGACACCGAACTGGCTCATATAATCATGCTTATCGGCCATTTCCTTATATTCAAGAAACGCCGAAAACTCGCTCTCCGGCATACCGATCGTCTCAAGCAACAAGGCGTAGGCGGCGATGTGGATCGTTTCCATATTTGAAAACGCCGACATCATCATTTTCACTTCCGTGGGCTTAAAGACGCGCGAATAGCGTTCCATGTAGTTGTCGTTCACTTCCACATCGGACTGGGTGAAGAAGCGGAAGATTTGGGTCAGCAGATTTCGCTCACCATCGGAAAGTTTATTCGCCCAGTCTTTGCAATCCTCACCAAGCGGCACTTCCTCGGGCATCCAGTGGACTTGCTGTTGGCGCTTCCAAAAATCATAGGCCCATGGATAACGGAACGGCTTATAGGAATATGACGACGTCATAAGCCCCGGGAGGCTGGCGGTGTCGGTAATGATCGGCGAAGCAGCGTCTGGCATCTTAAATAAGTGTCCCGCGAATGAGAGTTGCACTTTATGACGGACATTTATGGACCGCCATCACATACGATATTTAGTGTCTCATTCGCCTTATACCGCAACAGATTGTATGTCGCACCTATTTTTATCCAGATTTGCGGAAAAAAGTCTGCGCGAAAGAATGCGGCGCCGAAATAAACCTGCCATTGGGGTTTGCCTGCCCGCTTAGCGAGCCCCTACCTTGTGACGAGGCGAAGCAAACGGGGAGAGGTCATGCAATCAAATTGGAAAAACAGCTTTATTCGAATCGTTCTGTGCATCGTTTTGATCGGCAGTGCGCCAGTTCTCCTCTCGAAAGAAGCTGCTAGCCAGCCATACCCGCCAGCGATCGGCCTCCACTCGTTCATGAACTACATGATTTACGACAGCGGCCTTATGCGCATCGATTTTACCGACGTTGCTTTTGCACCGCCCGGCCCGGCAAATGCTCGCGTAATCATACGCAACGCCGACGGTTCAGAGGCGGCGGCTTGGCCGTTTTACGAAAACTACAAGGCCCGTCACGCCGTATTCGGACGAATGGCCCCGAACAATCAGGCGATTTTCACCTTCACCGAGGGCTCATATGCGCTCGACTATGAGGTCGCTGGCAAACTTGCAACGCGCATTCCCTTTTCCGTCGAAACGAAATCTGTGAGCGATGACCCTTTTAATCCGGGCAAAAAACTAAAGTTCACGGGGCCTTGGCAGCAATGGGCGTATCTCGCGCCAGTGAGCCAGAACGACGCCACATCTGCCGCTGCAGTTCATTTCTGGGGTGGGGTTAGCGACTTCAAAGGCGTCAAGCGGTCACCCGCCACTTACGCCAAAGTTCTCAGAAACGGCGCCCTGATCGCCCATTCTAATCGCCGGACCGGCGACATTTGGAACCGGCCCATGCAACGCGCCCGATACGTTCTACAGGTTCCCCACGAAACAACGAAATCGCACTTGGCGAAGGGCGTAACAATGGCCGATCTGACCGTTGACGGCAATTATCGGATAACGATTGAAACCGTCGACGATGCGCAGGTGATCAGGGAGTTCGCGTTCTCAACGTCAGGCGGTGTTATCAATCCACACCCGCGCACAGTCTTAGGATATCAGCCAAGTAGCGAATTCATTCCACCGCGGGCGCCGAATTTTGGCGGGTCGACCTATGAGATGATTGACGCCGTCTGGATCTCAACGCCCGAGTAAGACGGATAGATCATCTAACCTAATCGCGACCGTCTTTTGGCGAGTCCATGACCATGTAGGATGTTATTGATCTGACCTGCGGAAGCGCTCCTAAAACGTCCGTGTGGAATGCTTTAAATGATTTTAGGTCCACCGTTTCGACCCTTAGCAAATACTCAAATGCGCCAGCAATATTGTGGCATTCGGTGACGGCGTCGGAAATCGTGATTGCGCGTTCAAATGCCCGTTGACTTTCCTTGGTGTGAACCGCGAGGCCAACAGTGACATAAACGAGAAAGTCACGTCCGAGCATGCTTCTGTTGAGGCGCGCACGGTAGCCTTTTATGACGCCTCGCCGCTCAAGCTCTTGTACGCGTCTTAAGCAGGCTGACGGCGAAAGCCCAACCCGTTCGGCAAGGGCCACATTTGACAGGCGCCCGTCGCCCTCCAACGCACGCAATATTTTTGCATCGAATTCATCCATGACGAACGAATATTGCGATAATTCTGGTCTACGCGCAAATTTTGCAATGTTTCGCGGCGCGAACCCAGTAAGATCCATTCTATGTCAACCGAGTTATTCACCGCATTCGCTGCCTTCGCGTTCGTTTCATCAATAACGCCAGGTCCAAACAATCTTATGTTAATGGCCTCGGGCGCAAACTTTGGCATGCGGCGCACGATCCCCCATGCGCTCGGGGTGAGCATTGGTTTTTCTCTGATGACAACGCTTGTCGGCGTTGGGGTCTTTGGGCTCCTTAAGGCGTATCCGCCGATATTGATCGCCATGCGGATTATCGGCGCCGGGTATTTGCTTTACCTCGCCTTTAAAATCGCGACCGCAGCCGCGCCCGTGGATGAAAATGACGGGCGCGCGTCAGGCAAGCCTTTCACATTCTTTCAGGCGATGGCCTTCCAGTGGGTCAACCCAAAGGCCTGGACCATGGCGTTAACGGCGATTTCCCTCTATGCGCCGGGCAACGCGATTGCGACCATTTTTGTCATCGCCGGCGTTTATTGCGTTATCAATTTACCCTGCGTCAGCGCCTGGGCGCTTGCCGGCGTCGGCTCCCGACAGCTCCTAAAAAGGCAAGGCGCACTGAGAGTGTTTAACATCGCCATGGCTGCCCTGTTGGTTGTCACGCTAGCGCCCGTGATCATTGGCGGCAACGGCTTTTAGGGCTTAATTAGGTTCGACCAGCACGCCCTCTACCGGGTTAATCCGTCCACCAAGCATATCCTGGTAGACAGGCTCAAGATTGGCGAGATCCTTCACGGTTTTCAATTCCAACCAATCGAGGCTACGCTTTGCGGCCCCCTTAAAATAAGCGCTTGTCTTCTCTTCGTATACGGCTGCGCCAAACTCCTGAGCGCGCTTTTGTATTTGCCCCGGGGCGAAAAACATAGCGCTCCGGTCTCTGATGAAGTCAGCGCTCATTTTGTTGTCTTCCCAATGGGTTAACCCAACATTTGCCGTGTACTTCATATTATCGCCTAAAAGCTTATGCAATTGTCCCAAAATCGCGCCGTTTCCTGACATATCAATAATGACGGTTGGAACTGACGCGTCGATGCCGGCGATATCGTCATAGCTTTCAACGGCGCCATAGGCTTTCAGGGTGTTCACAAAGTCTCGGTTTCCGGCAGAGGTGAGCCCCCGGTGATCCGGCGCGTCACTATCGCCTTGCATCGCATAGGCAAAGCCTATGGCGGTTTTGCTGGACGCACTTACCGTGATCACCCGTTCCGCGCCAAACCAATCATTATCGACCAGTAAGTCGTGGATATAGAACGATGTCAGATAAAGCGGCAGGAGAAGCATCCGCGCCGCCTCCATGTCTTTCCCTTCCCTTGGGCCGCGTTGATACTGATTATAGACGGGAGGCAGCCCGGCGCGGTGTTCTGCGCCGTCGGTAACGCGATCTGCGCGGATTTTCGTCGGCGTAATTGTCAGCGTGTCCGCCATCGGAAAATACCCATATAGGCGATCGCCTTCGTTTAGATCAGCGACGTTACTCTCAATAACATCAGCATACCCCCATACTGGAATGATACCCCAGTCGCCGCCATCGGCTTGCGCCGGCGGGAAAAAGTTCCAATAGCCGAGACGCTCACCGATAACGCCATAGGAAACGTTATTTGCGGTCAAGGCAAAACGATCGACCCTTAAAATCGCCTCGCTATCGCCTGGGCTAGCCTTTGGCGTTTCAACCTGGCGAACCGAAGCCAAGTCGCTTTTCTTCACCTGGAATTGGGTCATTATTGCTCTCCGATTTCTTGCCCGCCTGATCGGCAAGCCCAAATTCGCTTGATCTGCATAAGGCAAGGCAGCTGCATTGAGGGTTTCAGCCCCAAAAACCGGCAGCGCAAGTCTCCTTTGCAGTTCAAAAAGACAAACACCCAGCATCGCGCCACTCATCGAATCCTGCCCAACTCCCCGTAACTATCCATATATGCGAGGCAGGCGAAGGGACTGGCGAAAATGAACGACGGGACGCAAACGCAAAAAACGCTCGGCCCTGACGCGCATGGTCAAGACGAAAAGCGCGCGAGCCGCGGTGATAGAATGAGGAGCGGGTTTTCCTTCGTCGAGCGTGGACTGCTTATTGTCATTGCCCTGATGACGCTTGCCGCAACCGCCATAGAGATATCCACTGTTATCAGTGAAGGGAGGATCGCCCTTGCTGATATTCTACTGATGTTTCTTTATCTCGAAGTCATCGGCATGATCGCGGCGTTCTATGAAGGCGATGGATCGCCGTTTGTTTATCCAATATTCATTGCAATTACGGCGCTTGCGCGGCTCATCGTTTTGCAAGGCAAAGACATGGCGCCCGAAAAAATCGCTTTCGAGGCCGGGGCCGTTTTGTTGCTATCGATCGCTGCGGTGATTGTTGTGCGCGGCGGACCGCGGGGTCGATAAAATTGTTTAGAGGCGAGGCCTAGCGATCACTGCGTGGTAGCTCTCAGTATTTGCAGCACGGTATGCCAGCGACGAGGCAATTTGATCAGAACGTCGCTGAAGCGCTTCGCAGATAAGCGCGTGCGGTTGTCGCTTCGCATCCATCAACTCCGCAAGAGAAGCGCCAATGCTCAATAGCCTAGAGCTGTTTGAGCGATCCAAAAGGAACGCGAATGGCGGTAGGGTTAGTCAGTTCGGGCGACCCACTCCTGATCGTCCTGCACTTCCCGTTCAAATTTCAGAAACTCGTAATACCCGCACCGGCGCTGCGTCGGGAAATCCCGACAGATGGCGGGCCGCGCTTTGTAAATGGTGCAGTTACGGGTTTCCTTGCTGAGAAACATGCATGTCGAGTGAAAATGCTCATCAGGCGCGTGCTTGATGACGCGTGGCGTTTCTTCGTCGCCCTTCTCTGTGAAACGACGGCGCGCGGTCGCCTCCGACACTTTAAAATGCTTAGCCAGGCGGCGAATATCTTTGTCCGTAGTCGGTATATGGGCGTAGGAGCAGCAATAGGCCGGGCATTCTATGCAATCATATTTCTTTTCGGCCATACCCAATAATCCAACAATAAGGTTGAGACGGTGATCAACCACAAATTCTAGAAAACAACGTTTTCGCGCTCAGTTGCAAGGATCGATTAAGCAGCGCTGGCCGTGCCTGCAATCCACCCGCCGCCCAAAACGCGATCAAAGTCGGCGTCATCGGAATAAAAGACGCAGGCCTGTCCGGGCGCAACGCCCTCTTCCGGTTGATCCAGAACCACGGCGTAAGCGCCGTCAACCTCTGCAAGCGTCGCCCGTTTTGGCGGTCGGGTTGAGCGCACTTTCACCGCAATTGCAGTGTTTTGCGAGACGGCGTCAGCAAGCGATCCATCGCCAATCCACGATACCTCTTTCAGGATCACGGTTTTGACCAGCAGGTTTTCGCGCGGTCCGACGATGACGCGCCGATTATCAGGATCAAGAAGGACCACATAGAGAGGTTCGCCAGCGGCGACGCCTAAGCCCCGGCGCTGTCCGACCGTGTAGTGAATAACGCCAGGGTGGCGGCCGAGCACCGTGCCGTCCACATGGACAATCTCGCCCGGGTCCGACGCGCCCGGACGCAGGCGTTCAACCACCGAGGCGTACTTCCCTTCCGGGACAAAGCAAATGTCCTGGCTGTCAGGTTTGTCGGCAACGGCAAGCCCCATCGAGGCCGCGAAATCGCGAACGGCTTCCTTAGGGAAATCACCCAGCGGGAAGCGTAAAAACGACAACTGCTCGCGCGTGGTCGCGAACAGGAAATAGCTCTGGTCTTTGCCGGCGTCGTTCGCCCGGCGCAGCTCTGGCCCATTAGGCCCCACAACACGGCGTATATAATGCCCGGTCGCCATGGCGACGCCACCAAGGTCCCGGGCAGTCTCAAGCAGGTCCTTAAACTTGACCCGTTCATTACATCGCACGCAGGGGATCGGGGTCGCGCCCGATAGATAGGTATCCGCGAAGTCTTCCATGACCGAGGCGGAAAAGCGGTCTTCATAATCTAAAACGTAATGGGGGATGCCTATAGCTTCGGCGACGCGACGGGCGTCATAGATGTCTTGCCCCGCGCAGCAAGCGCCTTTCTTTTGAACCGCAACCCCGTGGTCATAGAGCTGAAGCGTGACGCCGACCACGTCGTAGCCCGCAGCGTGAACGAGCGCCGCCGTCACGGAGCTATCAACCCCGCCGGACATCGCAACCACGACGCGCGACCCAGCCGGCGCATCAAGGGAGATGCGCGGCGCATGGGCGGCCATCGCCAGAGTATCGTCGATCGTTAAATCCATTGCGCGGCATATAGGACGCCTTGGCGGAATTCAAAAGATCAATTCGCCCGCGCCCGTTTGAAACAGAATAACGCTTAGGCGCCTCGCATTGTATCGTACCGGCACAGAAACGAGGTGATTTTTCGGATTTTTTTCAATTACTTAGATTGTGATTTACCGTGTGATTTAGCCGTTTCTTAAAAGCGCAAGGGGTATCTTCGCCTGGTTAGTTGCGTATTTTGAGGATCACCCGCCATGTCCGCCTTTGAGCAAAACACCACCGCTCAAACAGCCAAAGATCCCTATGTGATCGGGCCCGATGGGCTGCCGCTCACCTTAAAGGACCTGCCCGCGGCCAGCACTAAACGCTGGGTGATCCGGCGCAAAGCCGAGGTCGTGGCCGCCGTGCGCGGCGGCCTGCTGACGCTTGAAGACGCCTGTGAACGCTATCACCTCACCGTTGAAGAGTTCCTGGCCTGGCAAAAAGCGATTGACCAGCACGGTTTACCCGGATTGCGCGCCACCCGGGTCCAACAGTATCGCTAACGCCGCGCTTTACCGCAGCATCAATATCGTGCGCCGGTCGTTTCCATTTGCTAAGCCAACGTTTCGTCAACGCTGCTGTCGTTGATTGAACGAGCGATGCGTAGTCGGGATGCGGCGCGCGTTTTGTGGTGGTTTTGGCTGGGTAGCGCACGCCATGATGAAGTTTATTGCGTCCAATGCGGAGAGCGCAAAAGCAAAAGCGCGACGCGCATTGGGAGACGCTGCGGTGATCGTATCGATGCGCGATCTCCCGAGCGGAGACGTTGAGGTTACCGCCTCCGATCGTCCGCACCCGGCTGCGCCTGTGCAAAATACCGACATGGTCTCCCCTGGGGCCACCGTCAGTCGCGATGGCTATGGTGACGACGCCCGGCGCGCCCTGGAACATGATGCGCGCCCGGATGGCGGCAGCGGGTCCCGACTGAACGAAGCGCTTGAGCAACGCGTGGCTGAGGACGCCCTTTCCCGCTTGAAAAACTCACTGGCCGGCGCCGAGCGCGAGCAGCAGCTTGATCTCAGCGACGCCAAGGCGCGCGCGCTCCACGAGGTGTTGGCGCACCATGGTCTCGGCGACGGACTGATGGCCGCGATCATCCATGGCGCGCACAACGCGCGAGCCCATGACGACTTCCGGCGGTTTGAGGAGGCGATAGCGGCCGCGTTTGGCTTTGCGCCGCTGACCGTCGCTGGCGGCCCGCCGATCATGCTCGTCGGCCCGACGGGGGCCGGCAAGACCTCTTCATCCGCGAAGATTGCAAAAGCGGCAATGGAAGCTGGCGTTGGCGCCTTCATGATGACGGCGGACGTGGGGCGCGCGGGCGCCGCCGAACAAATCAAAACCTATGGCGATACGCTCGGCGCGGACTATTTCATCGTCGAAGCGCCACAGGATGTACAAAGAGCGATTAACGAATATCACCCAACGGGCGTTATCATATTGGATACCCCCGGCGTCTCGCCATTTGATCCTGGCGACATCGCAGCGCTCAGAAGCTTTCAAGAAGCCGCCCAAGCGGAACCGGTCCTCGTCCTACCAGCGAGCGGCGACGCAGCAGAATACGAGGAATGGGCCTGCGCCTTTGCGGAGTTCGGTGTACGTCGTATGATTATCACGAAGTTCGACGCCACGAGGCGGGTCGGCGCGGCGCTCGGCGCGGCCCACAAGGCCAACATGAACCTCGCCAACTTCTCTGAGGCCGCGTTTATTTCTGAAGGCCTTTTACCCGCCAGCGCTGACTTTCTCGCCCGGCGACTGCTCGCGGCAAATCCCGGTCGATATGCGTAACGACCTCCGGCATTAAAGGCTGAGCGGCGTGGTCGGCGACGCTATAAATAAGAACATGACGGGAATTTAACACTCCAGAACAACCGCGATCCGGCCCTGGCGTTAATGATGGTTACAGCGCCATTAAGGATGTTTACCCGCATGAAATAAGGGAAAGCTTTCAGCCGTCATATTTAGACAAGCATTTGTGTACCAATTTTTGAAAACTTTCTATTTCGTTTCTGAACTAACCAATTCACCGTTCGGCAAGAGCCCACAATTAACGTTTCGGCAAGTCTGCGTACCGAGAGATTGCCATGAAACGCGCCCTGCTTCTTAGCGTCGCCTTTGCCCTTGCGGTTCCCCCTGGGGCTGGAGCTGATGAACTTTACATCAAATTGAATTACGCGCGCACTTTCCAAGATGCGACCGTAACAGACACCGCTGGTCAGCTCCAGGCGGTCGCTGAAGTGGACATTGCGAGCGGCAACTTATTTGGGGCGGCGTTCGGCGCGGCCCTCCCATTAAGTCCGAAATGGGGGCAATTCGAGTGGGAAGCAGAGCTTGCCTACCGCGACGCCCCGACAAATGGGGCGACCATTAGCGGCGCAGTCCCCAACGCTTTTATCGATGGCGCCGACCTCGATAGCGTGACCACAACGACGTTGCTCGGAAACATATGGTGGCGTCCGAAAATCTGGGGACAGATTAGACCCTATATCGGTGCGGGTGCGGGCGGCGCGTATCTGCCGTCTGGCGGTTTGTCTCAAGACGATATCTACGCCCTCGCCTACCAATTCGGCGGCGGCGTTGATTACGAATTCCGCAACGGCATTCGCGCCGGCGTCGGCTATCGGCGGCTCACCATAAACGCCAACGACGTCGACGATGACGATCCGCTCTTCATTTTCGAGACCGATTCAGACCTCAACGAAAACGCTCTTTACGCCACAGCGACGTTGCCATTTTCGGCATTTGGCCGTGGCGGGTCGTCTAGACGTGTCGCCCGTGGACCGCAAAATCTAACGCCTGCTGACAAAGCAAGCGAGACCGCCATAAGAACTGAGGCTGCCCGTCGCCGCGCGCTACAAAAGCAAGCAAAACAAGAGGCGAAAGCCCGCAAGGCGCGCGAAAAGGAAGCCGAGAGACAAGCCCGCGCCGCCGAAAAGACGCGCAAAAAAGCAGAGGACAAGGGGCTTTTTGCCAAACTCAACCCTTTCAGTTCAAAGCCTCAGATTCGAGATGGTTCGGAGAAAGACTTTAAGTCAATAAATGTCGCTCGCGTTGACGCTCGTTCCGCGACGCCAGCCACACCACGACGGGCGCCAAGCGTTGCACCGCGGTCAGCGAAACCTAAGGCTGAAACTTACGCCGCGAAAGCGACGCCCGCTGCAACAAGAACCCTGCGACAACCGCAAAACGTTCAACAAAAGCGCTCTACGCCGATAGCAACTGCTTCGGCCGGCGCCACCATGCCCACATCGGTCAGCTTACGAACGGTGGAGCAGCGCCCCGCCGTAACACGCACAGCGTCTGCGACGCCGTCAGCGGCCAAGTCCAACGCCCGCTACTTTGCACAGCTCGGCGCTTACTCTTCCGAGAGCTTTGCGCGAGAAATGTGGACAGCAAAATCCGGCCGCCAGCCAGCGGTCTTTTCAAATGCGAAGTATGTAGTGCGCCCGTATAAATCATCCGGGTCCGGCAAAATGCTCTATCTCCTTCAAATTGGCCCCTATGACCGCGTAGACGCAAAAGCGATGTGCGCGATGGTCAATGGCGAATGCATTGTCGTTGGCGGCTAGAGCCGAAAAGTAGCGTTAGGGCAAAAAGGCGTATGCGGGCCTTGACTGCACGATTACTAGAATTTGTCCGCTTTCCGCATAAACGATAACATCACGCAAAGCTTGCGCGCCCGAGGGCCCGACCGCGTTTGTTTGTATACGAAAAAATGGCCCCGTTCTATTTGCCAAGTAAACGGAAGCGGCTGTTGGCGTTGGCGCTGGCTTATTGGCGGCGCGGGCATTGAAAATAACATCTATCGAAGAGGGCGTTAATCCCGGAATAGCTCGGAGTAGCGCACGTTCCGCCGTTTGCGGATTAATCTGCGCTGATAAGGACGAGACCGTGATATACGGCTCAAGTAAGCGAAAAAGCTGCTCATCCACACCCGGTACTTTCAACAAGTCGTCGATCGCTGCGAAAGCCCCCCTTGGCTTCCCGGCGCGAAAGTCCAGTATCGCGTCGGTCACAGCGGTTGCGTCATAGGGCCATTGAGACGCGGCGCTGAGATCCTCAATTAAGCGCATTAATAAAGGCGGCTGCGCCATATTGAGATCGGCCTTGCCGTTCTCATCGGTAATGCGGATAGTTACTCTGTACCCATTGTTTACGAAAGAAAATGGTGCGCCGGTTACCGGAATTTTCGTCTCTGCAGTCGCAAAATCCGCGAGGGCCAACTCAATGCCCGCTTGCGCTGCTTGGTCAAGCGATAGGCTCTTTGTTTCATAGGCCGCCGCCAAAGAAGATTGTCGGCTGGTTTGCACGAAGCTTAAAGCCATCAGCCCTAGTATGGACGCCATAATCAAAACAGATGGAAGCGCGGCGCCGCGTTCGCTCAGTATGCGTTTCATCGTTTTGCACACTCGGAAGATAGCCGCACCAAACCGCCTGTGCGCGTAAAGCATCCTTGAGACAGGGACGCCGGCACGTCGAACACAAATTCGGTTTTGCCCGATTGAAGCCGAACGAAATCAGGCGCCGGATCCGACGCTAACCACCGGTCTCGCCACGCAGTTTCGCCTTTGAGAGCAAAGGAAAAGGCGGCCTCTTCCTTAAACTGAATAAGTGAGACTTTCTCTGCCGGTCTTGCGGTGGTTGACGCATCGCGGCGGTACGCGACAAGTTCCGCCCCACCGTCATTTTGCTCGTTAAGCTCAAGGACGATCGAATAGTGGCCGCGACCGGTTGGGAAAGAGGGCGCTAGCGAAAAAAACGAAATGCGCGACTTATCCCCGACCAACGGCGCGCCCCCATTCGTCTGATCAGGCGTATCCAGATGATGAAGCCAGTCCGATAAAACCCGCCGTGTGGTCACAAAATCCTGTAAATCGCCGGTCCGACGCTCAGCTTTCGCCGTGGAAACGCCAGCAAACCGCAAGCCCTCGCCCATGAGCAGGCACACGCTAGCGACGAGGCTAAGCGCGACAACCATTTCGAGCAAACTGAACCCACGTTGGCGCATTATGGGCTTACTCCCTCAGCATAGCGCAACGTCTTAAGGACTGGCTTCTCGCCTCCATCTTGTCGAAAGACCGAAACTTCAAAAAGACTATCGCTCTCTATGGCAATTATAACGCCATCTTCGTCCTCAATCGAAATCTCCGGCTTTCGCGCCACGACGACACGCCAAACCTCGCCCGATTGTGTTTCAATTTCGCGCTCACCAATGCTCAGCCCCTCTTGGGTCGCGCGGTGTAAAGCGTTTTCAGCATCCGCTAACTGCGTATACCGCCCTTCCGTATGGGATATAATCCGCAAACTATCGCCCATCGCGTGGTAGGTCGCAACCAAGACGAAGCTCGCGACGCCAAGCGCGACCACCGCTTCCAGAAGTGAGAAGCCGCGTTCACTCATTTGAAGCCCTCACGCTCCGAACTCTGCCTGTCGCCCAATCCACACGAATGCTCTCGGACGCGTTCCCCGATTGAAACGACAACACACCGCCGGTCGATGATCCATTCGGAAAAAAACGGATAACCGCCGTGTCGTCACCAGCGCCCTCACCGGTGTATTGGACCGTATCCGCAACCGTCGCTTCAATTTTGAGCGCCGCATTCACCCGCGTCGTTTTCATATCATAGCGATACTCTCGCCCGCTGAGATCAAAAATAAAGTCCTTATATTGACCTTTAGCAATTGCTGAAGCGCGCGTTCGCCGCAGCGCCGCCGCCGTTTCGCGCGCTACGGACTTAACTTCGCGTGGCGAGGGCCCGGGCCGAAACGATACGCCCGCAACGAGGACCAGCGCCGCTGCAATAGCGAGCGCTGCAATCACTTCAAGCAGCGAGAAGCCCCTCGCATGCCGGTGCTTAGTTGGGGTAGACATCCGCATTTTCACCGGTGCCGCCGGGCGCGCCATCCGCCCCTAGTGAGTATACGGATGGGCCGGCCCCTGCATTGACTTCATAGCGATAGGCGCGCCCCCAGGGGTCCGCGGGCGCCTCCCGCTTATTGAGATAGGGACCCGCCCAAAACGGCTCATCGGCCACATTCCGCGTTAGGCTCTCAAGCCCTTCTTCAGTTGTCGGATACCGACCAATATCGATGAGAAACAACTCCAGCGCCGCGTTATATTGCTCGACCTGAATTTTGGCGGCCTTTGTCTTCGATGTACTCAGATACCCAACGATACGAGGCGCCGCGAGCCCCGTGATTAAAGCCAGAATTGCAAGCGCAACGAGCAACTCGGTCAAACTGAAGCCGTTCTCTGCCCGCACACGCGAGCGCGATACTCTAGATTGCCAAATCATTGATGCTCATAATCCCTATAAAGAGCGAAACGATAACAGCGCCAATTACGAAGGCGAGCGCTAGAATTATCATCGGTTCGGCGAGCGCTACGATCCGATCGATGCGATTACGGACGTTGTTTTCTATCAGCCGCGATGCATTAACGAGCGACGTCCCTAGCGCGCCGGTTGCTTCGCCGACACGCATGATTTCCAACAACGCACCGTCGCCAAACCCTTCCGATTGACATGCAACGGAGAACGCCTCGCCCCTTTTTACGCGGTTGGCGATGTTTCGGGCGCGGCCTGCGTAGGCGCTGGTGGACGCAACGTCCGCCGATAGTGCGGCTGCTCGGTGCGGCCGCACCCCCGCCTGCAGCAAAGAACCGAGGATATGCGTGTAGCGTGCGGTTTCAGCTTGGGAACGAACCCGCCCAAACACCGGCAAAGTCAGCGCGAATTCTGACAGCTGAACTCTGGCGATGGGCATTTTCTGCAGTCTTTGAAGCGAAAGCGCGCCAGCAATAAACAAAACGAGCGGCAGCCACCAGAACGATCCGACCGCCCGTGATACTGAGAGCGTTATTTGCGTAATGAGGGGAAGCGTTGCGCCTGCATCAGCGAACAGCGTTTCAAAGCGCGGCACCACAAAAGTCATAAGACCCGAAAACACTAAGCACGATACTACACTTAGAAGCGCTGGGTATGTCAGGGATGAGACAATTTGAGCACGTAGCGAATTCTGGTTTTCCAAGATGCTTGCAAGCTCGTCGAGCGCCGGCCCAAGGCGCCCCGACGCCTCGCCCGCTTTAATCAGCGCTGCGTGGAAGGCGGCAAAGGGCGCGCCGTGCGCTAAGACCGCTTCGCTAAGCGCATCTCCCTCTTGGACTTTCTTCAAAAGCGCTTCTGCGGCGGCGCCAGTTTCGCTTTGGGTGAGTGATTTCAAAGCCCGTTCCAACGGCACGCCCGCCAGCAGCAGCTCAGACAATCGCCGAACAAAAGGCGCGGCGTCGCGTTGCTTTATCGGCTTGCGACCACTGGCCCCAGCGGAACGGGTGGAACTTCCTGCGGCCGTCGTAGAAATCGGAATACGGCCGTCTTCACTGATCAGGCGCTGCGCCTCGCGCATCGATCGGGCGGAGATCAACCCGCTCACCTCACGGCCATTGGTGTCTAACGCCACATATTGAAACTGCACCGATCAGCGCTCCCCGACCGCGGCAAACGCTTCTTCCAACGTGGTTAGTCCCTGTGCGGCTTTTAGGCAGGCGTCTTCAGCAAGTGAACGAACATTCTTCGCCCGCGCATACTGGCGAAGTTGATCGAGGCTGGCGCCAGCGGAAATCATTCCGCGGAGCTCCTCGTCAACATTGATGGCTTCAAAGACGCCAACACGGCCCGAAAATCCTTTGCCATTACAAGCCTTGCAGCCAACGGCGCTATAAAATGTCGGTGGGCGATCAAGCGCCGCAGTAACGCTTTTTGGAAGCTTTATTGAAACATCGGCTGGCCTCCTGCACTCAACGCAAAGTCGCCGCACCAAGCGCTGGGCGACGCAGGCACGAATTACAGCGGACAGAATAAAAGGCTCAAGACCCATGTCCCTCAGGCGAACAATAGCGCTTAATGCATCATTCGTATGAAGAGTTGCGAGCACCAAATGACCCGTGAGCGCCGCTTGCGCCCCAATTCGCGCAGTTTCCGTGTCGCGAATTTCGCCGACCATCACAACGTCGGGGTCTTGGCGCAGCATTGAACGCAGCGTCGACGCAAAGGTTCGTCCTATATCCGCCTTGATCGGTGTTTGCACAATGCCGTCAAGTTGATATTCGACCGGATCTTCCGCTGTCAGAATTTTCCTGTGACCATCATTTAATTGATGGAGCGCAGCATAAAGCGATGTGGTCTTGCCCGACCCTGTTGGCCCGGTGACCAAGACCATGCCCTCAGTTTGGGACAGCGCGCGCTTCACAGTTTCATGGGTGTCCCGCGCCATTCCGAGTTTACTGAGCGTCGGCGCCTCATCAGACCGCTCAAGCAGGCGCAGCACCACACTTTCGCCGTGTAGACAAGGCCCCGTCGCCACACGCAAATCCACGTCTCTTCCTTCGATCCGTAACCGGATGCGGCCATCCTGCGGCAGCCTCTGCTCGGCAATGTCCAACCCCGCTAATATTTTAAGCCGCGAAACAACAGCGGGCCCAAATCGCGCGGGCGGAGATCTCGTTAGCTCCAAGGCGCCGTCAATGCGTAAGCGGATTGATAGATTATTTTCGAAGGGTTCAAGATGAATATCAGAAGCGCGACGCTTGAGCGCATCAGCAATTAAATCGTCTACGAACCGAATGACCGGCGCGTCGTCAGCCATGGAACGCAGGGCGTCAAGGTCATCACCCGGATCGAATTCCTCGCTTGCGCCCTCGTCCACATGGGCGCTTAACGCCTGCTCGATCAACCGCTCAACGCCGACAACAACCTTTACCGAACGCCCAAACGCGAGCTCAACCGCTTGCTGGATGTAGCTGTCGCTTGGGTCCGCGACCGCAACAACGACGGATGTGTCGCTATTTTCCAAGACGACCAAGCGGTAATGCAATTGGAAATCGAGTGAGAGGCGATCGTCCGTTATCGGCGCTTCGGCAACCGCCTCAAGGTCGACAAACTCCATGCCGAGAGCGTTTGCGCTGGCTCTCGCCCAGGCTTCTTGCGCCACGAGGCCGAGGCGGTCGAGCACGCGCATGATCGCCTGGTCCGATTGCTCAGCGAGCTTGCAGGCGCGGTCCCATTCATCCTTAGGCAGAATTGCCTGGTCGATGAGCGCACTGCCAATACGTTGCGTTATGGCGTTCATGGGCGCGTTACTCCGTAACGACCGCACACGGCGTTGCAAGCTCATTACAAAGAGCCTGCGCCCCACTCGGGTCTAGCGGCCCCACCAGCAACCGCCACACACCGTCACTTTCGCGCGCCGTAAAATTAGCACTTAAAAGCTGCTGATCGTTCTGGACCGCTTTTTCGCTTGCCCGTTGAGCGCCAGTGACGCTGTCAAAGGCGCCAAGCTGCACAAAATATTCATCCGTATCCAGTGCACTCTGAACGGCCGACGTCGGGATAACACTTGATAGTTCCGCTGGCTCAAGGGGCGGCAACTCGTCGCCGTCATCGGAAGCCGCGAGCACGTCGTTTAAGGGCGGCTGCTCAAGAACTGGCAAATCAGTCTCGGTTGACGGCGCCGCCGCGGCGACCACAGCCTCGCTCGGCAGATCAGCATCGTCATCGACGATCTCTGCATCTACAGGCAGAAATTCCGCATCAAACTCCGCAGGCGCGCTGCCTTCAAAATCGCGCGTGATCGGCGCCGGCGCGCGCTGGCGCAACTTGTTTTCGGGAGACAAAAGGCGCAAACCGGTGACCCGGTCTTTTAGTTCCTGCGTTATAGCGCGCGCTTGCGTTTCGTTTTGCAAAATGCGCGGTTGGATAAGAACAACGAGCTCAGTGCGCGTCTCGTTTCTGTTCGTAGAAGAAAAAAGACCGCCGAAAAACGGCGCTCTCGATACGATCGGCAAGCCGGAACGTCCCCGCGTGACATTATCTGAGAACAAACCACCAAGCACGATTGTTTCGCCAGACGTCGCAACAATTGAGCTTTCGATACGACGCTGACTGATCGTTGGGGTGAGCGTTGGGCTCGATGTGGGCGCGACCGTCGAAACCTCTTGCACGACGCCTAAGGTCACCGACCCATCGCTCGAGATTTTCGGCGTCACCTCAAATATGACGCCCGTGTCGCGAAATTCGATCGAGTTAAACAAAACAGGATCGTTTTCCGCGCTCGTAAACCCGTTCGTTACATTCTGGACCGTGACCGGAATTTTGTCGCCAACGACAAGACGGGCCGTTTGGTTGTCAAGCACCATTAAATTAGGCGAAGAAATAACGTTCACTTCCGTCACGCCTTCGAGCGCATCAAGGACAATTTTCGATGGCTCACCAATGACGAGGGAGGCCCCCGGCGCCGTTGGCGCGATCGCTTGGGTCGCTAAATTGGTAAGCACACCAACCGAGCTTTCCTTTGCAATGTCGCCCTCAAGGAAGTATTGCACACCGTAACGCAACTCATCAGTAAGCGTTACTTCAACAATGGTCGCCTCGACCAGAACTTGAAGGGGCGCCACATCAAGTTGGCGCAAGGCATTCACAATCCGCTGGAATTCATCTTGCGTGGACATCATGAGGAGCGTGTTTGCGGCCTCGTCCGGTATGATACGTAAGCCAGCCGTCCCGGCGGCTTGGCCATTTGTTCGTGGCCCACTATTGCGTTGCCCTCCGGCGCGCGCACTGCCAGCCGACATTGCAGAGCCTGCCGTGCTCACCGCTACGACACCTTCGCTCGACCGAGTGACGGGTGTCGCGCCTGGCGCGACGATCGACGCAGCGTCGCTTTGCCCGCCGCCAGGCGCATCGAATATTTCCTGCAGCAATGGCGCAACGTCAGTGGCGCGGGCATTTTTCATCGGATAAACACGTAACCGCCGGGAGGCGCCAGCGTCCTGGTCAAGACGCTTCGTCCATACACGTACTTTTTCAAGGAGCGGCGCCGCGCGCGAAACCGCCAAAACGGCGTTTGTTCTGTCGATTGCAATGAAGCTAATAGCGCCGTCATCGTCATCGGCCGTCTTAAAGATCGCCTCGAGCTCCGTTACGACCTTATCGGCGGAAACCTGCGTCAACGGAAATACGCCAACGGATTTTCCAGAAAACCAATCAATGTCGAAGGTCTGTATCGTCTCTGTCCAGAGGGATAGCTCACGGCTCGTCCCAGCAAGCAATAGGAGGTTTCTTGGGGCGTCAACTCGGATGACGCTGCCATCTCCCGCGAGCGGCGCTAGGATCTCGGCCATCTCCGCGGCGCTAACAAACCGTAACGGGACAATTTGCACTGCAAAACCCGGCTGCACCGGCTGACCCGAGCCAATTTGAGGCGCGGCGGCGTAACCGATGGCGTCCGCCTCTGGAACGACCCGATAAAGCCCGCTATCAAACACGAGCGCGGCATCATTCTGCCTAAGGACAGTTTCGAAGGCGCGGATGACGTCCCGACCTTGTAGGGCGTCCGCGCTTCGGAGGTTAATTGTGCCCGAAACCTCCGGATGGACCTCATAGGCTTTGCCGAGGAACTCACCAAAAATGAGCGCCGCTGCTTCAGCGATAGATGCGTTGTCAAAATTCAGAACCAAAGCGCCGGCGCCTGTGACATCGCCGCTGGTCTTTTGGGCAAACGACTTACCCCGATAAATTCTAGATTCCGTGGCGCCCGAAGGTTCTCCCATGACGCGCACCTCAACGCCTGTCGGCGTTAGGCCACGGGCTTGATCTGGAGTCTCAGCTGGCGCTTGAAGCGCGCGTTCCTGCAGCGTCGGATACCGCGACGCCCTATAAGCGATATCTTCGCCAGCTGGTGGGGGTGTAAGCGCAGTACAGGAACAAAGTGCTGCGAAGGAAACTGTTATAATGGTACGCTTCATATCTGTACCGATTTTTCCTCAATTGCATTTCTTGCTTGCGAGGTGCGCATCGCTGCATTATTTCAAATTTTATGTTTAAGAATGCGTTTACAAGGCCAGCACTGCGGCTCGACACTAAATATTGTTGCCCCAACTTTGATACTTGGGAATTTTTAGGCTGTGTAAATATTTATTAACGGATTACCAAATTTTCCCGGCGGCCATCCCGCAACACCTTTACTGAGGCGCC
Organism: Pseudomonadota bacterium; assembly: GCA_039197915.1. Taxonomy (GTDB): domain Bacteria; phylum Pseudomonadota; class Alphaproteobacteria; order Caulobacterales; family Parvularculaceae; genus JAJFFW01. The sequence continues at coordinate 29,529 of JBCCTV010000002.1, forward strand.
TTGGATTTCAGTCACGGTCACGCCGCGACGGGTCTCGCCTTCGCGGATGACCAAGGCAGCCGCGCCATCGGAGAACACGGCCGCGCGCTTATTGTTAAACTCACTGACGCCTTTAAGGGTTAGCGTCTTGCGGGCGTCCTTGGTCTGCGCCGATCGGGGCTGCTGACTTGATCGCCTGCTTTGAGCAAACAGAGGTCGTGTTCGCAAATCATCGAACGCGTTCGAGAGGCCGGCTGATTTTTCAGGCGGTAGTCGGAACACATCGGTCTGCGAACGGTTTTTAGGGGCGAGCTGAACTGCGCCTGCGCACAGTGCGGCAAGGACCATCGCTCCCGTTGCAACGCGCACGCCTGCATCGGCAGGAAGACGTATTGTCTTGGCGCTAAACACGCGCGCCTCCTACTCGCCATTGCGCCGATATCTCCAACGCGACATCAAGGTATAGCGCCTCCGGATCCACGGCAGCGCCGGGACGCCGAATGCCAGCGACGGGCTTTAACTCAATTTTGTCGACAATCATCGCCGGCGTGCGCTGCGCAAGGCGCGAAAGAAAGTCAGGAAGCGTTGCTTCTGGCAGCGAGAACGTTACCCGTAACCTTAGACGGCCATCCGTATCGCCACGTTCTCTGGGCCGCGCTTGGGTCGATGAGAGCTGCGCCCCGCTTTCAGAAATCAACCGGGAAATTTCCTCGCGAAAGATCGCCTCGGACTGGGCGGCGCTGGCGGCCGATATATACCCGGTTGATAAGCGATCGGCATAGGAACGCCATGCGTCTAAAGTTTCTTGCGCCGCGCGCCTGTTTTTCAGCATCTGCGCATTACGCGCCGCTTCATTTTCGGCCTCTCCTGCAAGCCGCCAAAGCGACGATACTGACGCGATGGAGAAAGCCGACAAAGCCGCAACCGCGACGCACAAATAAACAAACCCACGTGCAACCGATGTCATTGCTTAGGCTCCAACGTTGCTTTGAGCTGGAAGCGCTCATTTCCGGTAGCCGGGTCGACGGAGACTGTTGATGTTAATTCAGTATTTGACGTCGTCGGTAGGGCGTCAACGGACGAAAGCGCGGCGCTGGCGTTCTTTGAAACGCCCCGCAATTCCAACGTTTCCGGCGTAATCAGTATGCGTTGCGCCCAGGATAAGTCATCAAGCGCCGACGCTAACTCATTTAATAGAGCGGCTACCGGCGCTTCACCCTCGCGCAGCTGGTGCAGGGCTCTGTTGTCGGCAACAATCCCCGCTACGACGCGACGCGCCTCCACGACACTCTCAACACCAGCCTGGGAACTGGCAACGGTCAGGCTCGCATAGGCATATCGCAGCAAGGGCGCGCCAACAAAAGCGAATAGCAAAATCGCCAGCGCCGAGAGCAGATACTGGCGCTGCTTGCGGTCTAAAAAACTTAGGAGCCGGTTCGCAGTTGGCTCCGACGGCAAAATGTCAACGCCCTCGACACCTTCAATCTCAAGCCTGTCGACCGCAAAGCCAAAGCTCTCAGCACGGGCGATAAGCCCATCCGCCGTGGCGCGCTGCATCGCAATGAGACTGGTTGTAAGCTTCCCCTCACCGCGCACAGGCTTCGTCCACCCGTAGTAGACACCGTCGGGCGAGAAAGGCGTTAGCTCATGAATTTTGTTTTTAACGATCGCTGGCAAGTGGCGATCAGCAGCGAGAGGGAGGCGGAGCGTCGGCTGTAGAGACGAAGACTTTGGCGCCACGAGAGTAATGCGATCGTGGGACGCAAAAACCCGCTCCGAGATCATATCCGTATGGATACGAATATGGGTGTCACGGCTCAGCCAATTCGTGATCGCGTTAAGCGCGCACAGAATATCGGCATAGATGCGTGAGCAGACGCCGTGGATAGACGACGGGATTATACCGGATGCAGGACTGAGACTTGATGCGCTTTCCATCGGCAACAAATACAATCGGAAACGGAAACAGAGCGTTAACTATAACACGCGCCAAATGCCGAGCGCTTAGCCACTGTCAGCGCTAGCTGCCGGTTGCATTAATAAGATTTGCTGACGAAAAGCTGTGTCCAGGGAAGATATCCGCCAACTGAGATTGCGGCGCACCCAGGAACGAAACGAGCGCTTCGCCCAGCATGTCACGGTAATCAAGCGACGTCGCCAGGAAGCGCCCATTCTCAAGCTGGTTCTCGGCAAGGCCGGGCCACGCTGTACGTACACCGCCGTTCACTGCGCCGCCGATCATCCACCAGGCAGCGGCGGCGCCGTGGTCCGTGCCCCGGCTACCGTTTTGCCTGACAGTGCGACCAAACTCGGTGCCGAATATCATCAAAACGTCGTCACGCCGGTCTGCTATGTCGCGGTAGAACGCGAGCATATTGTTCGCGCCTTCGCGGATCCGAGAATGGTACCGGAAGTTTAAGTCGCCATGGTCAACGTTGTTTGGGAGCTGTCCGGAATGGGTGTCCCATCCGATACTCCAATCCATCGCCACGACTTCTAAGCCAACGCCGGCCTTAATAAGCTGGGCAGTAATCTCGAGCCCATTGCCGAAGCCGTCATTTGAATAGGTAAGACCGCCGGCGTCTGGTGTGTAATCATCGCTGAGGTTTGCGACCAACTCCAATTTTTCCGACATATCCAACGCCTTTTCATAAGCCTGGCGTTCAGCAGGAGACGCTCCTTGCGGCGCTGACTCGTTCAGCCGCCGTAGCATCGATAGGTATCGGTTGTCAGAACAGTCGTCGCCAGAACACCAAAGCCGATCCGATATCGAAAAACTACTCCGATCACGAATTGCGGTTACTGGTGTGCGCCCACGCAAGACCTGAGCAACACCACTCCGGCCAGCAACAAGGGCCGGGAATGTGGCGTTTGATTGGTTGATATCCACAAAACGACCAAGATAACCGTTCGCGTTGTTGTCGATTATACCATTTTCAATCCAACGCTGGTTATCAAAGTGCGACCGGCCAGTACCTGCCATATGCGTTGCGGGCGCTAAGGCAAGATCGCCATTGTCCCAAATTTCCATCAACGGCGCGAGGGCGGGATGAGCGCCCATATCAGCGGTTAGTTGTATTGCAGAGGACGCGTCATTCCCGTTCGGCGGCGCAACCGCCAGGTCGGGCCGAACTTGATAATACGCATTATCTGTATAGGGCGGGAACAGATTAATTCCGTCTGCGCCGCCGCGCAGGAAAACTTTTATAAGCGTCTTGCCGCCTGTTCCCATTTGAGCTTTTGCGGTCGGTGATGAGAACTTTAAGCTCAGCGGCGCCTCTGCATTGACAGCACCGATGGCGCCCGCACCAAGCAAAAGTTTAAGAGCCTGACGTCTGGTTGTCATTTTTACCCCCTACTGAAGATTGAAGCTGATGGTAGCGACAGTGACCTGCATCGCCCGGTGTAAGGCTGCGCTATCATTTCCAGCGGGATCGTATGTCCCGTCTTCGCCATAGACCGCGCCAACAATTTCCTCGAACTCGCGCCGAACACACCGATCGTGCATCGCAATCTGGCAAAGATAAGCAGCGACGCCTTCCGCCGTGCGCGCTGGCGCTCGGTCAAGAAGCTGTCGCTCGTCTACATCGACCTTCCAGAAACCTCTCACATACTCAACGCTTCCGGCTACTTTGGATGAAACGGATGCCGCACCGGTCCACGCGCCAGAAACTTCAGGCAAGCCAGTCGGCGCGCCAAAAACAAAGGGATCATATCCTGACGCATTCATAAGTATTTCAAGTCGTCTAGTAAAAAGTCGGTAATCGCCATTATCCGCTTGGATCGGCAATGTACGTACTAGTGCTACTACAGCTTCAAAAGGCGTTTTATATTTCGAGTGATACGCAGACGCTTCGCGTCGAAATTCGTCAGATAAGAGAATAGTTCTTACGACTTCACGAATTGATCCGTCTGTCGCCAAAAATCGCTGGGAACATGTAGAAACAAGTGATGGTGGCGGGGTATCCGCAACAAAAAATTGTGTTAATTTTCCACAGATAAATCGTGCTGTATCTGGATGGGCGGCTAAAGCATCAAGCAGCGCATCTAACTCTTGAGCTCCATCCTGCCCCTCACGTCCGTCGATCGTGAGATTTAAGAAGGATATAAACTTATTGGACGTGTCGTGATCATTGGGAAAAAAATCAATCTCCCAGAAGAATGGATCTCCCTGTTGCCTATCGTCATTAGTCAATACAGGTCGCCATCCAGTAACAACCTTTGCAACTTCAACAATATCTTCTTCAGTATACGATGAATTTACACCAACCGTATGCAGCTCAAGCAATTCTCTTGCATAGTTCTCATTTCCATTTCCACGCCGGTTATCCCTATTATCAAGGTATGCAGACATTACTGGGCTTTTCGCGCTTATTTCCAGAAGGTTGCGAAAACCACCCAAAGAATTTCTTCGAAATTCGGTGCGTTCTTCAAATTCTTCAGAAGCAGGACCAAGCTTTTGAGGAGTGGTGTAAAAATGGTTTTCCCAAAAATTGGTCAGAAGTTCTTCTAACTGGCGCTCGGTGTAAATTGCATGTCCAATTGCAGAATGACGTAGATCCGCCACGCTACTCAAGCCGGTAGGTTCAAAAAACCCATCCGGGTTGATCGCATCGAGCGGTGCGTTATTGATTGAGGCCGGGTTTAATTGCTCTTCGACAAAGGCTTCGTAGCCAATCGATCGTGCACGCGCCATCATTGCGGGTGTGGCGCCAAATGTAATCCGTGAAAGGAGGTGCTCTAGCTCGTCGGCTGTGTTTGACACAATTAAGTTCACTTCCGTCCGCGCATCGGGCGCCGCGCCGGCTGCATCATCGCGCACAATGACAGTGAAGTTGCCCTCACTTGTAATTTCGTCTTCAAAAATTCGGGCGGCAAAATTACCCGTAGTCGGATCAAGTGGCACAGTCCTGCGTGCGCCCGTTACCGATCCGGTAGGACCAAGAACCTCTACCGAAACCAACCCACCCTGCGGGTTAGTCACGCGGCCGGTGATTGTCGCGCCACGAGGCGTAGCCGTCTCAAGACCGGTAATGGTTGATGCAAAGACACGCGTTTGACCGAATGTTGGCGAAACCGAAACATCCGTGTTTGGAACGGTCAGTATCGTGACTGGTGAACTCGGGTCTGCGAGTGCAGAGACGTCGCCTGACCAGCCGCGAAAGCCCTGTCCTACTGGAGGCGTGTTTGCGCGCACGACAACCCGCGACCCAGCAACGAAGTTACCGGACCCGACGCCATCTGAAACCGATACCGAAAATCTTGATGCAGATGGGTTTGAATTCGGCGGGGCCGTAACAGTCGGTGGTGCGGGTGGGGCCGCGCTAGGCGGATTGGCGCCGTCTGATGGCGGCGGCGTCATATCCTGCGACGTAGGCGTTTCTGACATGGCCGGCGGCAACGTCACGACTTCGGGCGCCGGCGCCTCCGCATCGCGGTACACGGCGAATACATTCGCGCCGCTTTCCCCGACCGTCAGGTCGGTTTGCGGCGCCATCGGATCGGCGAGCATGGCGACGTCGCCAGCCCAGCGCACAAATTCGCGCCCTTCGCTCGGCGTCGCGGTGATTGAAACCCGTTGTCCGACACGAACATAGTCAGAGAGCTCGCCATTAATCGTTGCGCGCGCAATTGACCGATTTGAAACAGCGACTTCCACTGCTCGCTCTCTCAAACGCTCGCGCAGACGGGAACGCAAACCGCGACGTTCCTCGACAACGCCGCGTAACCGATCATTCCTAGACTGAAAAATTCGGGCTGCGGCGGTTGCCTCTTGGGTGGGCCGCAAATTCACCATCGATTCCATGGTGTTTCGGGCGCGCGCATCACCGATCGTACTGGCGTTTTCCGCGGCAGGCGAAACAGACATGCTTGTCGGCGAATTCTGAGACGCAGATGGAAGAAGTTCAGTAGCCGAACCGCCCATTGGGCGGACCGTCAACGAAGAGGGCATGCGCCCAACTGGCGTTTCGATTGTGACCTCAACAGAGCCTTGCGAGAGCGCGATCGATGCGCTTTGCACACCCGTGCTGGGATCGATGACTGTGGCGCCGTTGACGGCAACGCGCGCCTCGGAGTTCGCACCAACTGCGAACGTGTAGATCCCTGGCCGTTCAACGGCGAACTCACCACTCACAAACGAACCGCCATCCTCTGAACGGACGTTTTCTAGTGAAGAGGCATTGGCAGTTCCAATACACAAGGCGTGCGCAGAAACGCTCAACAGTGCAGCGGCGGCAAATTTTGATACTCGTAACATCGACCGTAAGCTCCAGCATTAATCTTTGGATTAAGCTTCTGATGCTCACGATCATCGGGGCAGGACCCTAACGCCGCCTTGTTCCGTTACGATAAATTTGCACCTAAATCGGCTGTAATCTTACTCAAAATCTGAGGCTGAAAACTGAAAAAACAAAGTATATCAATGCGGTAAGAACGCCGACCTAGTCTTTAAAGTTGTATGAAAATCTTATCTTACAGAAAGTTATCATCGACTGGCGGACACTTCATGTTCGTAAACTTTGAAATAAATTTAGTACTTAAGAGATCGTTACTTTATTAATAAAGTATACGAATTTTAATATTCGCATACGCGCAAGAAGCGCCCAGCTATTCGCGCGAAGCGGACGGGCACTTCGCAACGTAGCTCGGTCAACAAAGACGATGAAACTGGAGAAAACGCGCCGCGCTTTATGCGTCCGCAGACTTTGCCACTGCCGCGGTAGACCAATCGCGTTTCACGCCGGTTGCCAACAATAAAGGCGCAGCGACAAAGATGGACGAATAAGTACCGATCAGCACGCCCCATATCATGGCGAATGTGAACCCTCTCAGGACATCGCCGCCGATCACATAAAGCGCAATCAACGCGAGCAAGGTTGTTACAGACGTCATGACCGTCCTGGATAGGGTGTCGTTGATCGATAGATCAAGAACCTCAGCAAGGGGCCGTTTTTTATATTTCCGGAGGTTCTCACGCACGCGGTCATAGACAACAACTGTGTCATTCATGGAATAGCCGACAATCGTCAGGATTGCTGCAATGATCGCGAGACTGAATTCCAGCCGTGTGACCGCAAATACCCCGAGCGTTATAATGACGTCGTGGACCAGCGCCAGGATTGCGCCGATTGAAAACTGCCACTCGAACCGAAACCAAATGTAAATCAGCATCATGCCGATCGCCAAAACAACGGCGAGGACGCCCCGCTCGATCAATTCGCCAGATACGGCGGGACCAACGACATCGATCCTGCGAAAACGGATGTCTTCGCCGAGGAGGCTGCGCAATGCATTTTGCACAGACTGGGCTGCGGTTTGTTGCGCTTGCTCGGCCGCTTTTTTGACGTCTTCGCTCGCCTCCGGATCCACGAGCTGCTGCTCTAGAAAAACAACAACACCCTTCTCGGCCCCGGCTACGTCCTGAATTTCTTGAACACGGAAGTCACCAAGATTTAACGCGCCAACAGCGTTTCTAACGGCGTCAAGATTGATTGGGTCATCATCGGCAACTTCGACGGTAACACCGCCGCGAAAGTCCACGCCGAAGTTTAAGCCAGCTGTTACAACCGCAAAAATCGATCCGATGATCAGGACGACTGATAACGCGGCGGCGACAAACCGTTGGCGCGTAAACGGGATCTCAGTGTTTTCGGGAACAAGTTTAATCAGCATAAGGTTATAGAGTTATAGTTTTTGGCCGTTTGGAAAGTAGGTACGCGCCGGCGAGCATGCGCGTGAGAACAAAAGCGGTGAATACGGACGTTAAAACCCCAAACGCCAGTGTGACAGCAAAGCCGCGAACGGGCCCCGCGCCAAGCTGAAACATAATCAACGCCGCGAGGAATGTCGTGACGTTTGCGTCGAGGATCGCGGACCAGGCACGCTGGTAGCCTGTTTCAACGGCGACAATCGGCGCCTTTCCTGCCCGAAGCTCTTCGCGGATGCGTTCAAAGATCAGAACATTTGCGTCGACCGCCATGCCGATTGTTAGAACAATGCCCGCTATCCCAGGTAGAGTGAGCGTTGATCCGAACAGGGATAATACGCCGGCAATTAATATGACATTCGCGATCAGCGCAATGTTGGCGTAAAGGCCAAAGCGCCCATACGACAACACCATGTAAACAACGACGCCTATAAAACCGACGATGAGAGCGAGCGTGCCGGCGCGCACTGAATCAGCGCCGAGGTCAGGGCCGACCGAGCGCTGCTCAACAATTTGGAGAGGCGCCGGTAACGCGCCAGCCTGGATGAGTGTGGCGATGCGGCTTGCTTCTTCCGCGGAAAAAGACCCGGTAATACGTCCCTGCCCCGCCGTAATCGCTGATTGAATACGGGGCGCCGAGATGATCTCCCCGTCGAGAACGATCGCAAACAACTCGCCAATCCGCTCATTCGTGAAATCTGCAAACCTTTTCCCGCCGCGACCGTCAAAACTAAAGTTGATTTGAAACCCGCCGCCTTCCGGGTTGAGTTGCGCCGACGCACTTTCCACCATGTCGCCGGTAATTACGGGGTCTTCGAATAAAACAAGCGCACCCCCGCCCTCGCTTGCGGCAAATGGCACGACGAGGCGCCCCGGCGGAAGCAGGTCCTCCTCGCCGACCTCAACTTGGACGGTCGGGTCGTGTTGGTGGAACGAAAGCTGGCCTTCCTCCCCAAGGAGCCGCTTTAGTCGTTCCGGGTCATTATCGCCCGGCACTTGGACAACGATCCGATTCGCGCCCTGGGGTTGGATAGACACTTCTTTGTTGCCAGCGGGGTCAATCCGCCGACGGATGACTGTCATAGACGCTGAGACGGCGTCAGTCTGATACTTACGCTGAGCATCGCCAGTCAGCGCCACCGTGATGCGCGCGCCCTCGTTGGAGACAGTGTATTGGCGCGACCCGAACGCCAAGGCGGCGTCGTTGCGGGTTGCATCCCGCGAACGTTTTAGCGCGTCGTCTAATTGGTTTTCATCTTCAAGCCGGAACGATATCTGGCGCGCCGCTTCATCTAAAGCCACCCGACCGTTAGCAATGCGTATCCGATCGACGCCCTCTTGACGGGACGGGCGCAGCGCGCGCTGCACGCTCCGACGCGCGCCGGCAAGGCGATCGCGA
>JBCCTV010000003.1:0-37021 GCA_039197915.1 Pseudomonadota bacterium
ACCTGAATCATTGAAATAAAGAAACGTAACCGTCCCATCGTAATTTGAACCAGCATATAGAACTGGTCGTTTTGTGGTTTCCTCATCTTCACTCGGATCGACAGAAACGCCAACACATGCCGGTAAACTAAGTAGGGCAAGCAAACAACTTTTTCTCATGGGCTTTCCAATGCAGTTTTGCTCGAATGACAAGAATGGGCCAAAATCAGACATTCACGATGAAAAGACGAAAAACGGTTTGCAGGCTTGCGCTATCATTCTCTCCGTATCGCAATGAAACATGCCCTTACGCAGCTGCGGCGGGTTCAGGTCTAAGTACGGGTGCTGAGGACATGGCGCCTGGCTTGTTTTCCACGAGTTCCCACCTGCCATCATGATGTTCAACGAGCGCGGTGCAACTCTCCACCCAATCGCCGCTGTTCATATAGGTGACGCCGTCTATATCGCGAATTTCGGCAACGTGAATATGCCCACAGATGGCGCCGTCAAAGCCCTTGCGGCGGCAATAGTTGGCAACGTGGGATTCAAAGTTATGGATGTGGTTCAACGCCCGCTTGGTCTTTTTCTTAAGCGCCTGCGAGAGAGACCAGTATGGCAAGTTCAGCCAACGGCGCACGGTGTTGAGTTTGTTGTTGGCCCAGAGCAGGAAATTGTAAGCGTGATCACCGAGGTGCATGATCCACTTCCTGTCTGCGCGCATCAAACCGTCGAACATATCCCCATGAATGACCAGATACCGCTTTCCGTCCGCCCCAAGATGAACAGCGCGGTTGCGTATCTCGATGCGCCCGAAGCTCACCTTGAACTGTAAGAAACCGCGTAGAAACTCATCATGGTTGCCGACGATATAGACCACTTTTGTGTCGCGTTTGGCCGCCGTCAGTAGGCGTCGCACGACATTTGTGTGGGTTTGCGGCCAATGCCATTTCTTTTTAAGCCGCCACCCGTCGATAATGTCGCCGACAAGATACAATGTGTCCGCCGTATTGTGTTTCAAGAAGTCAGCAACAGCGACAGCCTGGGCGCCCTTCGATCCCAAGTGTAGATCTGAGATAAAAACACTACGGTATTTCGGAGAGGACGTGTTCATGAAACTCCTAACAGAGCTGATTCTATAAGACTTTTGTGACGGTTTTATCGGAAGTCATCCGGCTTTGTTTCATTAGTGGCCAAACAACGCGCAGGAATAAGACCGCCCACTGTGGGCGTGCATTGGGGCTGGTCGCTCATGGTCTTATGAGATCGCCGCCCTTGTTCGGGCGTTCTATGGGTCGCTATTGTTTTTGCGAGGCGGTCGAAAGCGCACCTAAAGCTTCAATGCCCATATGGCTCAAGCGGGCTAAAACAGGCGTTAACGATAAAATGGCGAAAAATAGGTTTCAGGCCGTTTTGCGCCCGTAGGATAGCGCGTTAGCCATAATTGAAGCCCGGACACATGACCGGGATAATGCGTTTTCGTTTGCGTAATTGGTCTCAGGTCAAAAAAAATCAGAAATCATGTAAGGATTTGCGGGCTGGCGCCGTCTACCTCCTGACACAACAAATTTGAGGAGAAAAACATGGCTGAAAGTCGACTTTGCGCCTGCAAAAATTGCTCACCTGAATGCGTTTGCGCACAGGCGGAACCAACCGAAGGCCGGTGCTGCTGTGGCGACGAATGCACATGCGACCCGTGCGCGTGTGACGCAAGCTGCGGGTGCCCCAGCGCAACAAAAGTAGAGTAGTTTTAGGGTGTGAAAGACCAAGATCGACAATCTTGCATAGCAGCGGCGTTACGCGCCCACGGACCGGCCTTGAGGCGCTACGTCCTGGCGCGTGCGCGCACGTCAGATGCTGACGACATCCTTCAGATCGCCGCCATGCGCGCAATCGAAAAAGCTGAAACCCTGCGAGACCCGAATCGGGTTCTGTCCTGGCTATACCGTATACATCGCAATGTTATGGTTGATGTCGGGCGTAAATCGATCAGTGAGCAGCGCTTGAAGGATGCTTTGACGGCGGAACCGGCGCCCGTCGAAACTGATAATACCTCGACATGTGGGTGTAGCGTTGAGCAGGTTAGGCAACTCAATGATCGGCACGCGTCAATTCTAAACCTGGTCGATATCGGCGACGCCTCCCTAGGCGAAGCGGCGCGAATTCTCGATATTACAGTGAACGCGGCAACGGTTCGCCTTCACAGAGCGCGCCACGCATTAAAGCAACGGTTGGCGAAACACTGTGGTGTTACCAGTGCAAGTGACTGTGCGGATTGTCGGTGCACTTATGACGGGTGTTGCGCCGCCTGACGTCAGCGTCCAAAGGGCTATGCGAAGACTTACATCGTATAATGAAGGAATCGTTCGATAGAGACCCGTCGTCACAACGGCCGCGACTGCACCCAAATATCAACGCGGCATGACCGTCTTACCCGGAGCGGACGGTCCCGCTAAGGCAAGACCGCTTAAAATGGCGAACGGCGCAAAGTTCAAATGGGTGAACGCCGCATGAATTTGCGAGTGGTTTGAGAGGAGCTCAAGCCAAACGATCGGCGCCAATGCGGCGAGAACCAATCCCGGAGACCGATTTGCGAGGGCCAGCGTCTCGATGCGCGCGGACGGCCGCACAAGCGGGGCGACCATGAACGCTAGCATGAAGACCGCGCCCCAGACGGTCTTCAGGGCGCCGAAGTTCTTCCAAATGGCGAGCCCGGGCGTGAGGCGCTCCACCGTGCCGGAGACGCCGCGCGTGCGATCATGAACGGCGGCGCCCACATCAGCCCAGACAGGCAAATCTAATAGCGCTGCGGCAATCGCTATTTTTAGCGCCCATAACCCGGCATATCCGAGAGCGAAAAAGCCCGCGAAAAGCGCAAAGCGCAAGCACGCCTCGCGCGCCCGCATTTCCGCGCGTTGATATAGAAAATGCACAAACGCCGTCAGGGAGAAAATAAGCGCCGGCGCCGTCAAGAAATCAAAATAGGCTGTTCCCGCGCCAAGAAAGAAAAACACCATAGATGGCAGCCGCCAAGCATCCGCCTGCTGATGATTTGAACCGGTTTTAAGCGCATTGCTTCGCACGAACAGCGCACCGCTAACCGCCAACCAAAATGTTGGCGCCTTGGTCGCAACGACCCAAAACCCAAGCGCGTTTAAAACAACGAAAGGCGCGGCAAAAGCCAGCGCCGCCGATAACCCGAAATCACGCCCGATCAGAGAGAGAAAGGACAAAAACAAAATCAGCGAGATATGAAAATAGACGCCGCGAACATCCGCGTAAGGCAAGACCGAAAGCAGCGGGCGGGCCAAAACCAAATAGCCGTGCCAATAGCGAAAGTAATCCTTATACGCACGGGGCTCTTGCCCGTTGAGGTAGTCCATGAACGGCCCGCATCCAAACACCGCCTTCGCATGGGCGGCGTTATAAAACGCCGAACGCGACGCCTCCACGCCGTAAAGCCCAACGCTCAGACCAATGCACTCCGTATCAGCGTCGATAACCCGCCCGTTGCTTGCGCGACGAGTGTTGATGTCGTCCGGACGGTCGAGCAGGCTCGCGCGGATCGGATCATTTGGTAGAGCGAAACTGGCGGCTAGAGCAGCAAAACCGACGGCTGCAAGCAGCGGAAGCAGCGCCGCGCAGATCCCGGCTTTTATTGCGATCGCCCACCGCTGTTTCAGGCTACGCGGTTTCACGCCGGACCAATGCGCCAGAACGCGGCGGTGCCTCTACAGGCCCGCTGCGACAAGCGGGCGGAATATGTATTGATTGACGAAAATCTGGAGCGCTTGCAGGCCAAAGAAGAGCACGAGCGTCGACAAATCTAGCCCCCCTGTGTCAGGCAGGAAACGCCGGATCGGCTGCAGCACCGGCTCGAGCAATTGGTTTACGCCCCGATAGATCGAATTCACCATCGGATTGCCGAGGTTGATGACCCGAAAAGTGATCAGCCAGCTCATAATGACCGAGCCAATCAGAACCCAGGTGTAAAGCCCAATCGCGGCGTTAAAAAGATACTGGATGGCGAGCATTGAGGTTCGCTCCGTTCGACGTGACCGTCGATGTAGGACGGCTCGAGCGCGCGCGCAAGCAAGGCGGCTGGCGGCGCAGATCCCTTTTCCAGATTGCCGAAAATGCGCCAGCATCTAACAAGGTCTACATTGACTGGAAAACGCTGACGCTTATGTGAGTTCCATTGGTTCAGAGCGACGCCCGATGGATTCTCAACGGTTTTTGCCCAAGGCGCTGCTTTGATGACCCAGAGCCATATGGTGCGCCACAGTCTCGCGTGTCGCTCGAGTACGGGGCCGTAGCTCAGTTGGGAGAGCGCGTCGTTCGCAATGACGAGGTCAGGGGTTCGATTCCCCTCGGCTCCACCACGAACCGAGACCGTTTGCGAAGGTGAAAGCGACTGTTTGCGAAGCAAACGCATGCGCTTGAACGCAGCTCGGTGAGATAGGCATCCGGGCAGCTTTGAACATCGCCTCGGTTAAATGTTTCAACCTAGGGGCGCCGCCAGTTCTGGCAGGCTTACACCAGTGTCGCCATATGGCTGGCGCCTTCGCTTAAGGCGCCTGGAAGACGCGACCCGCGCCAGAACGTTTTCCGACCGAATGGGGGACGGTTAGGCGCAAGAAAATGCGACAAAACGAAAACCTAGAGGAACGAAGCGGTTCAGATTGATGCGAAGTTGCTCTAGACGTCGACCCAACCAGCGTCCCGCAAGTCCTCCCGGCATTTCTCAAAGTAGGCCTGGTAAGCAGCGGGTACATGCTCGAAAATTTCCGCTGCGTTGATCTCTGGAAAATAGTCAACGCCCACATCGTTGCGCATCAGGATAATGTTTGGGCCTGATTTTCCGACGACGCCCACCAATCGATAACCCTTAGCTTTTCCAAGTTTTACAAAAGCGCCGATGGACGCGCCGACGTAATGGTAGGGGAGCGCCTCACCGTTTTTTTCTCCTCGCCATGCAAAATCTTCAGTGTACTCCACAGTTTTCGCAGTCTCCGGGCCCCAAAGAAATTGAGCCTCGGCGATGATCACGCGCGGTGAGACAACACTGAGCGCCTCGAGCAGCCAGTAATCGACGCCATCAACATCCAATGAAAATAAATCAATAGTTCCGGTCACGTCATAATTCGCAATGACGTCGTTGATGTTGTCGCGCGTGATCCACGAACTATCAAGCGCTGGCATTTCCCACTCGGTAAAGTGGCGGCGGAAGAATCTACGCCCATGCTCAAGTTTTTTGATATCGCCTTCAAACAGAATGCCGCGCCAATTATGATTGATGATCAGGTTAGTCGCGTTGCACTGTTCACAAACGCCCGCTGACATCTCGACGACAACCCGGTTGGTTTCTCCGATAAGGGAAAAAATATAGTGGAGAACGCCATCTTCTCCGTGTTGTGAATAATTTGAAAACTCAACATCAGCAAAGGGCAAAACGACGCCATCCGCCGCTCTGTCGCGGAAGACCTCGCGCATCAGACGCTGGGTTCCCTGGTCGATATAGGCGCGCGCCGAGCGCAAGACATTAAGGTTGTGAAAGTGCAGGTGCTTGTTCTTAGCGAGGAGTTCTTCCCGCAACGCCTCTATTTGCTCGGACAACGCATCAATCCGCTCGTGCAACTCCTGCATTTCCTTACGCTGACGAGACATGCGTTTTTCCCCTAGCCCATATGCCAGTTTCATCGATTACCCTGGCGCGAAATCGACCACAAGGCGTCGAAACACAAAAATGATCAACGCCGCGAGCCGGGGTCGACACCGTGTTCGATAATCAATAAACAGATTGGTTTAAAAACCTTAGCGCGCGCGGCCTCTCACGCCAATGGACACCCCTATTCACTTTTTTGTTTCCTGCGCGCTTGACGCCGGACTGATCGAACATCGTATCGGGTTTCCCGAGTATTCTTACTTTTTTGTTTTAGAGGATTTCATTCCGCTGCTCGAGCGGATCGGAAAAGTTACGCGGCTAGCGGATCCCAAAAACGAACTCGCCCGCCATGTACAGTCAGCACACGAAGCTGGTGAACGGCCGCTATTCCTTAATTTCACTGCGCCGCACAACTTAATTGAGCCTGTCGCCTGTCCGACGGCCCATGTGTTCGCCTGGGAGTTTAACACGATCCCCACCGATAGTTGGGCGCAAGACGGTTTGCAAGATTGGCGCTTAGCCCTGCGGGCGCACAAATGCGCGATCACGCACTCAACTTATGCTCGCGACGCTATTACTGCAGCCATGGGCGAAGACTTCCCGGTCGCCGTTGCGCCATGCCCGGTATGGGATCGGTATGATGACGAGCGCCGCGCGATTAACGACCGTACACCGATAAAATCAACCACGCTTTTCTTCGAAGGGCGTGTTTTCGATACACGCCAAATTGAATTCTTCGTCGAATATGACGTAGACCGCCTGAAACGCGAAAGGGAGGAAGCCGATCTTCTGCAATCATCCGTAAGCGATGCTTATCAAAGGGGCCAAGACGCATCTCTCAATGGGACGACAGATGAAGCCAATTCCGCAAAGCGATCTTTGAAGGATCTCATGCGGGACTTAGCGCCGCCAATCCTTTGGCGGGCCCTTTCCGCGCTGCGGACGAATCATAATTCCGCTGGAGAAGCCGATGTGAGCGACGGGACGGACGGCGCGGGTTCAAGCGACCACAAGCCCAGCGCCACCTCCGACGCGCAAATCGATAGCAGCCCGCAACGACTAAACGCGGCGCACCTTGAGGGCGTCGTCTACACGTCGATCTTCAATCCTTTGGATGGCCGGAAAAACTGGCGCGACATGGTTTCTGCGTTCATCTGGGCGCACAAGAAAAACGCTGACGCGACCCTGATTATCAAGGCCCCTAACCTAGACGAAGCCGACTTCATTGTGCCGCTGACCGATTTTATGAAGCGTTTTTTGCCGTTTGACTGTCGGGTTCTGGTGCTGAAAGGCTTCCTCGATAACGAGAAATACCGGACGCTCCTAGATGCGACGTCATTTTACGTCAACACATCCTTCGGCGAGGGCCAGTGCCTCCCGTTAATGGAGTATCTCTCAGCCGGCGTGCCTGCGATCGCGCCAGCGACCACGGCGCTCGGAGACTATATGACGCCTGAAATGTCATTTGTGGTCGAGGCGCATGCGGAACCGTCGGCCTGGCAGCACGATCCTCGGCTCTCCTACCGGGCGCTTCGCTACCGGGTGGACTGGTTAGGGCTCGTCGAAGCCTTTGAAAAAAGTTATAATCTCGCGAAATCTGACGTAGAAGGCTGGCGTGCGCTAGGGCGCGCAGCCGCTCAGCGCTTAGAAGGGCATGCGTCTCTCGCAGTTGCGGAAAAACGCATGCGCGCCTTCTTGAGTGAAGTCGCTTAGGGACGCTTTAGGGATCGGGGCATGACGGTGACGTCAAAACTTAAGGGACTTGTTGAGCCTTTGCTCCGCGCATCAGTGCCCTCGCAGGACGCCAAGCCGTTGGGGACGCCGACCCGCCCCCCTGCCGACGCCTATCTCGACGATGATCGAAGACCGCCGTTTTTTATTATTGGCTGCGTACGGTCTGGCACGACGCTTTTACGGGACGTGATCGCCTCGCACCCGCAGTTATTTTGCCCGAATGAAACCCATTTCTTCCGCTACGCGGAAGCCTACGGCACGTTGGCCTATATCACGCCTTTCATGAACCGGAAGATCTTCAAAAATCACCGCGATCTTGATTCCATTAGCGAAGAGCAATTCCGCGATGAGATCCTCTTGAAATCCCATAGTCGCGGGGAACTGATGCGCCGCTATGCGGACGCCTATCTTAGCGCCCAGAACGCCCCCGCAGGCGCCCGGTGGTTCGACAAAACGCCACAAAATGTTTATGGCGCTTTCCTCATCGCCCACCAATTCCCTGAAGCGAGGTTCATACATATTGTCCGCAATCCGCTTAACGTGATCGCTAGCCTGAAAGGTTCTGAGGTTATGACGGTGAAGCAAATCGTTGGCGCCGCAAATTATTGGTTGGAGGCCGCGATCATGATGCAGTCACTAAAAGGTCTCTATCCGGATCGCGTTTTTGAAATGCGCTATGATCAGTTTACCGCTGATCCGGCGCCTTTTATCCAATCGATTTTTGACTTTATCGGTGAGGACGCAAGCGGCGTTGGGTACAAAATGCGCAAAATCAAACCAGAAAAAAATAAGTATAAAAAACTACTGACCGCCGACGACCTCGAGTTCGCCAATGAAATTTGCGGCGATATGGCTAAAGCCTATGGCTTCGACATCGGCGCGGCCCAATCAGAAATTCAAGCAGATGCTTAAATGGCGAAAACCATCATCACCAGGTTGCAAGGGCCAATCGCAAGCGTGCTTACGCTTCTTTTTTGTCGAGAGGTAGGGTTGCGTTTCGCATGGCTAAAAGCGCGCTCATAACTGGCGTTACTGGACAAGACGGCGCCTACCTCACAGCTTTGCTGCTTGAGCGTGGCTACACCGTATACGGCGCATACCGACGAACAAGCACGTCAAATTTCTGGCGCTTACAGTCCCTCGGCGTTTCTGAGCACCCAAACCTGAATTATATTGAACACGATTTAACCGACTTAAGCTCATCCATTCGCGTTATCGAGCAAAGCGAGCCTGATGAAGTCTACAACCTTGCAGCACAGAGCTTTGTCGGCGCCTCGTTTGAACAACCAATTACAACAGCCGACATAACCGGTGTCGGCGCGCTCAACATTTTAGAGGCGATACGGATCGTTAACAAAGATATTCGCTTCTACCAGGCGTCTACATCAGAGATGTTCGGCAAAGCCCAAACTGTTCCGCAAAATGAAGATACGCCATTTTATCCACGCAGCCCATACGGCGTATCAAAACTATTCGCCCACTGGGCGGCGGTGAATTACCGCGAATCCTTTGGTATTTTCGCCACCAGCGGCATCCTTTTCAATCACGAGTCACCTTTGCGCGGGCTGGAATTTGTGACCCGCAAAATCACGAATGGCGTTGCACTGATTAAACTTGGGAGCCTCGATGCTTTAGAGCTTGGTAATTTAGAAGCGAAGCGCGACTGGGGGTTCGCGGGCGATTACGTCGAAGGCATGAGGCTAATGCTGGAAGCAGCGGAACCTGACACCTATGTTCTCGCAACTAACCGAACCATTAGCGTCCGTACTTTTGTCGAGCTCGCTTTCGCAGCAATCGGTGTCCAAATTGTATGGCGCGGCGAAGGCGAACAGGAGACGGGCGTTGATGCAGAAACCGGGGCCACGCGCATACGCATCAACCCTAAATATTATCGGCCAGCGGAGGTAGACCTCTTAATCGGCGACGCCGCGAAAGCCAATGAACGGCTTGGTTGGACGCCCAAGACGGCCGTTGAAGATCTTTGCAAAATGATGGTCGACCAAGACCTCGTTAGGAATTCGGCGAAAAGTGGCAGTTGAGAAGCGGGCAATTGTGACTGGCGCCGCCGGGTTTACCGGCCCCTATCTGTGTGCAGAGCTTATACGCCGCGGATACGAGGTGAACGCTATTGTCCATAAAAGTCACGGCGCCCTAACCGATGTTGCGACGCATGCAGTTGATTTAAACGACGCTGACGCAATGCAAAACCTATTACGCGATGTTGACCCCACGCATATATTTCATCTCGCTGGTATTTCTTTCGCCGCGCATGGCGATCTATCCGAGCTTTATTCCGTCAACGTAATACTAGCAGAGAAGCTTCTCCAGGCCGCTCAAAAAGTGTGCGGGCGTCTGGAAAAGCTTGTCTTGCCAAGCAGTGCGACCGTTTACGGAGCGCCTGGCGAAAAGCGTTGCGTTGAAACTGACCCCCTGCAACCCGTTGACCATTATGGCGGCAGCAAGGCAGCCCTAGAGTGTATTGCGCGCGGCTACTTTAGCGCCCTGCCGATCGTCGTTATTCGCCCCTTCAATTACGCTGGCGTCGGGCAAAATGACCGTTTTCTTCTACCAAAGATTGTGGGTCGCTTCGCCGAAGGGGCGAGGCAAATCGAGCTTGGCAATCTCGAAGTGACGCGCGACTTTTCTGATGTTCGCGACGTTGTGATCGATTATGTCGATCTCGCTGAAGCAAGCATTTCAGGCGATGTTGTGAATATTTGCTCAGGGGACGGGGCGACGATCGCCACAATACTTGGCCATCTGGAGCGCATTAGCGGGTTTTCCGTCGACGTTCAGGTCAACCGGAACTTCGTTCGTGCGCGAGATATTCCATTCCTTGTCGGCGACCCCTCGCACCTGCGCGAGATATGCGGGACACGGGAGCGCATCGCGCTCCCAGAAACCCTAACCTGGATGTATGAAGCAATGGCGCGTGCAATCGCATAACATCTCCGCTAACGATAGGCCATTGCTGTCAACGTTTCAGAAATAGAACCGCACCTCGATTTGAAAGATTCGCGGCAAATAAATTGGGCGGAAAAAATGCTACTTTCAAACAGTCCGTCGCAAGCCAAGTCTAGGCAATAAAAATGGCGGTGTTTGATCGCCTTCTCGCGTCCATTGACGTCGATCAGCAAAAATTGGCCGATGAATTGGCGCAATTTCAAGAGCCCTCTAGGCAATATTTAGTCTATATGACGCCGCGTACCGGATCGTCGTGGCTGCGAGATTTGCTTCGTTCGACTGATGTGCTGGGCTGGCCTGAGGAATGGTTTAGCACAATGATGCTGAGGGATTTCGCGGCTTCATTAAACGCAAATACGCTTGACGCATATGCCAGTCTTAATCGCAGCAAAGGGCAATCGAGTAACGGCGTTTACGGAGCAACGATCACTTGGTGGGATTTGATTAATCTTTGGCCGGATGTACTAGAGAACTCCAAATCAAATTTTTTCAACCACTTCCCAAAGGAACTGACGAGTGCTTTCGCGCTGTTCCGAAAGGATATTGTCGCACAGGCAGTGTCTTTATACCGCGTTAGAAAGACCAGGCAGTTTGACGTTGTGAATTCAACAGCGACAGAACGCGAGGCGGCAGAAAAAGCATTTTTCTACAACGAGGTCAAAATAAAGGAGTGCCTTGACCATATCGTTAGCTCTGAGCGCCAAATGCACCAATTTTTTGCCGAATACGCTATTCGTCCAACCATATTGGTATACGAAGATTTCACGGCCACAGAAGAGACCCGCATAATCGACTTTTTCATCAAAACACTGGCGACAAACCGGAGCAATTCGCTAGAGATTGTGGGCCAATCTGTACACGAAAAAATTGCAACCAGTAGAAATCATCGCTTTGCTGAGCGTTTTCGCTTCGACTACTTAAATGAAATCGAAACGCTTGAAGCCGAGCGGGAAAGCATATTTGAAGCCGCCCACTACTTTGAGGACCCGCCCCGCCCGGAGACGACCCAAGCAACTCCACAACCGGTCAAACTGGCGACAGCTCATAAAAGTGAGCCCGATCGTGTCGCCGTTATTGTCCCCGTTTATGATGGACTTCGTTCCGTTAGGCGGTGCTTTGAAAGTCTTCTTGCGTCAGAGTGCCAGACGAAACACCGAATTGTCGCGATCTTCGACGCCGGGCCCGACGACCGCATCGAAGCCTACCTCAAATCGCTGGCAGACAACGGTGAGATCGACTATTTCGAGAATGCCGAAAACCTTGGCTTCGTTCGGACGGTGAACCGAGGCTTTGACATCGCCGGTGACCTCGACGTCATTATACTGAATTCCGACACACAAACGCCAAAAGGGTGGATTGATAGGATTGTCGCGTTGGCGGAGGCGGACCCGTCTATTGGGACGATCACGCCAGTCACAAGTAATGGTGAAATTTGTTCGTTTCCGAACATTTGCGAAAACAACTCACTACCGACGGGCTTCAGCGCAGATGTGCTTGACGCGTTGTTTGCCGCAAAAGCTGACGCGCCCATTATCGACATGCCGACCAGTGTTGGTTTCTGCACCTATATTTCTAGGGCCGCACTAAACGCAGTTGGCCCTTTCAACGAAGACGCCTTTGGGCGGGGATATGGCGAGGAAAATGATTTCTCGATGCGCACGGCGAAGGCAGGCTTCCGAAATGTTCAGCAGAACAACTTGTTTGTTTTACACGAAGGCGGCGTTAGCTTCGGCAGCGAGAAAGACGAGCGCGTGGCGCAGGCCGTAGAGGTCGTGAACCGGTTACATCCAGGATATGACGAGCGGATACAAAAGTATATTCACGAGGATCGACAAAAACCATTCCGCTTTAAGATGGTTATCGAATGCCTAAAGACATCAACCATCCCCCTAATACTCCTGATTTCACATGGCGAAGGCGGCGGGACACAACGCTACGTCAATGAGCTCCGAAACTATTTCAAAACCTCCGTCAATTTTCTTTGGATTGAGCCTATTCGCGAAAACTGGGTGCGTCTGATTTTTCCCGAATGGGCGCATGGGTTCACGTTGGAGCTTGATCTTCGCAAACACCGGGACGCGCTTATCGAAATATTACACGTCGCTGGCGTCGATCTCATACACCTGAATCATCTTCGGAGTATTGAGGAATTCGCGTTCGACCTTATCAAAGAACTCCGCATCCCCTATATCGTCACACTGCATGATTACTTTTTTCTTGGCGAAAGCCCTACACTGACAAATTCTGCAGGGATGTTTGCGCCGGACGATTACCTCCCGCCACGTGCAACTGAAAGCCCTGACGCAGATGCCCGTCTAAACCGAATGGGTGGCTTGCTCGCAGGCGCGGAAAAGGTGATTGCCCCGAGCACCGAGACTGCGCAGATATACAAAGACGTGCTTCCCGATCTAGAGGTCGCGGTGCGCCCCCACCTCGGGGCGGAGATCATCGGCGAGTACCCTTCGGTGACGACAGCAAAAGCACGCCCCAAAAAACGCATATGCGTGATCGGCGCCCTGAGTAAGGAGAAAGGCGCGGATCTTTTGGAAGCCGTGTCCGCCCTATCCCGTCAAACTGGAGGCTCACTGGAGTTTCATTTGATCGGATACGCCTATCGCGTGCTAGAGGGCGGGGTCATCACCCACGGCGCCTATTCGGAGCGTGAGTTACAGGAAAAAATATTTAATCTTGATCCGAACTTAATTTGGTTTCCGTGCCATTGGCCAGAAACGTTCAGCTACACATTAGACGCCGCCTTGGAAGCGGGCCGGCCCATCCTGACGTCGTCAATCGGCGCGATGGTCAGCCGGACGGCGAATCGCCCTTTCACCTGGCGACATGCCCACGACGCGTCAGCTGAAGACGTGCTGAACACGATCACGACCTGCCTATCGGCGCTTGATAGCGTTGTCGGCGCTGTGAAGCTTTGGGAGAATCAACCCCGACTAGAGCGTTTCTACACCGCCGGCGCATACGCACCACAGCAACGCCAAGCCAGAAAAATCGAAGCTCTTTCACTCGACGAACCAGCGCTACAAATACTTTTGACAAGCCGGGTTCCGCAGGATGGGTCCGTGCGCTCCCACCTCCTCCCCATCCTGATGCGCCTTCGCACAAATCCGCTTATATCGCGTTTCTGGTTTCGCCTATTGCCCGAAAACATGCGAAACATGATAAGACAGCTACTTGTATCGCGATAGGCGACGTGATCGAAAACCGACCATTTCATTTTCGATTTGAGAACTGAATTTAATTGTCGACCGAAAAAAGACATTATTAATGACAGCGGAACAAAAACCCAAGCTACTGATTTATTCGCAGACCAATGATCGGACTATCTCTAATAATATGGGTAAGCCGGAATATAGCTACTATTATATACTAAAAAGCTATCTGCCGATCTTGCGCGCGCTCGGCGAAATAGAAACCGTCTACGAGCCAGAAACAGAGGTTGATAAAATCTACCACGAGTGCATAGAACGCGGACAGCAATGCCTTTTCCTTCATTTTTCCGCCATGCAGAATTTCATTGAGGGCATCCGGTGTCCTACAATTCATATTCTCGCATGGGAATATAGCACAATACCGTCGGAGCCTTGGGATAATAATCCTTACAATGATTGGCGCGATGGCCTTTCGCGTAGCATCGGCGCAATTTCAATTAGTGGATACACGGCTGATATAATCACAGACACAATGGGCGACAGCTACCCAGCAGGCGTTGCCCCGTGCCCTGTCTGGGACAATTTCGAATCATTTCGTAAGGCGAACTTGCAAAGCGCGCCGTTTAAGAAGTCACACCTTACGTTTGACGGCGTCGTTATCGACTCCCGACTTATCGACATGACGGTCAAACTCCCAACCGCGGAGGAGCGAGACCTCAAGAAACGCCGCGGCGACCTCCTAATGTTTTTGATGGAGGAAAAAAACCGCCGTCTAAATGAAGAATTATCAGGAATAAACGAAACACGCGCTGCGCTTTTTCGTGAGATCCAGGATGAATGGCGACACATAAACGCCTCGGTCGACGCTGAATGGCGAAGAATTGAAGCGGAACGGGCGCTTATTGCTTCCAACCGCGAGCCGCCAATCGTGAATGAAGCGCTTCGGCATCATGTGGCTTCGAAAAAGGTAAGCGCTAAAACGCTTAAAGGACGTATACGCCTTATCGTTAATGCCATTCGCTATACTATTGCAGAAATTCGATTTGCTTTGTTCGGCGGCGAGCCCGGAGTTATAAGACCGCCGCTCACACCGCAACCGAAGAAGCCGAGAAAGAACAAGCTAAAAGATGACAAATACGCGTTGAAAGAACAAGAAGCAGAGAAATTAGCGCAGGCTGCGGCACTCGAAGAGCCGACACCTTTTCCAGAAGCCGAGGGCGTAACGCGCGATGACTTCCCAGGCAGCGAGGTTGAAGAGGCCGGACTAACCGACACCTCCGAACTGGTGCAAGCAAGAGATTTAACGACTCTCAAGCTCGAAGGCTACGTCTACACTGCGATCCTAAATCCATATGATGGAAGAAAAAATTGGCAAGACATGCTCGTGGCGTTTTGCTGGGCTTTTCGCGAAGTTAAAGAAGCAACGCTTGTCTTAAAAATTACAGCGGCGCATATTGTTCAGTTTTCTGATCAGCTTGTGTTTTACCTAAAGAGACTCTCTCCCATGAAATGCCGCGTCGTTGTCATCCATGCATTCTTGGATGACAATACCTATACGGAACTTTTGAAAGCGACAACGTATTACGTCAATACATCCTATGGTGAGGGGCAATCCATACCTTTATGTGAAGCGATGTCTGGCGGTATTCCGGCTGTAGCCCCGAACCATACCGCGATGCGAGACTACGTCTTCGATGACGCGGCGTTTGTTTTCGCCACGGAGCTCGATCCGACAAATTGGCAGCATGATGAACGCCGCGCATTCCGGTGTTTGCAGAATAAGCCCAATTGGCTGAGCCTCGTGCAAGCCTTTCGCGACAGCCTAGAAACAGCAAGGTCAGACCCGGCGCGGTACCGCGCCATGGGAGAGGCCGCGATCCGGAGAACGGAGGCCCATTGCTCAACGGCCCGGGTCCAGGGCCAGCTGTCCGAATTTTTCGACCCATTTTTCACTGACTTCGCAAATGCGGCGACGCCTTGGCGCGAACTCTACAAAAATAGTGAAAGCCATGTTTCTTCTGCTTAATGACGATATCGATCTTTTGAGCGAACACTCGCTGATGCGGGAACGTGTTCGCGACGCCATTTTTCCCGTTTTTGACGAAATTGGCGCTACCATCCTTGTTAACGATCGAGAAGAGTTGGCGGCGCTTTTCCAGCAATACAAGGAAGTCGAAGATTCGCTAATCGTTCACGTCGATGGCGCCAATGACTTGAGAGACTATGGCGACGATGCGGTCTTCAAAGTCTATTTAAAAGACTTCCAGTCAATTCCTGATACTGACGATAGCGGCGTCTATGTTCGATCCAAGCTACAGAATATTCCTGTTGCGGAATTTAATCAAAAAAACTGCATCGACATCCCGCTTTGGAATGCCCCAGCAATTGCCGAGTTGCGGCGACGTGATAGCGCGCCCGTCGTCTCCCTGTCAGTAGTCAGTGATAATATTGTTTTTCACGCAGGGACTGGTCGGCCTGAAAATACTGCAGATGCTCAGCGAAATGGACTTGAATTTGAGGGCGTCGTATTTTCACACTTCATCACGGCAAAATCGGACTATCGCTCAATCGCTAGAACATTTATCGAGCAATTCCGTCATAATTCCGATGCAATGCTCCGCCTACATCTTACCGGCGATAATAATGATAGCGTAAGCGCCAGATCAGTTCGAGAAGCAATGGCCGACCTCGTTCATACGGCCGGCGAAAGCGCTTGTCAGATCCTTGTAATTGCCGCCAGCGGCAGAGAAGGAGCCAGTACATTTTTACCGACTAGTTATTTCATCGCCAATGACGAAGACGACGAAATATACCCAACAGTTGGCTACTTTTGCGCTGCGGAACCACTGATTATCGCACGCGAGCTTGTCGATATTTTTGGGCTCTCTACTGACTATGCGCTAGGGTTTGACGATAGTGAAAGCTTTCAAACGGCCCTCGCTAACGCGTACCATATTGCGAAAACCGATCCGAACGGATACGCGCAGCTTAGGCGGATGTCTTTAGACAGTGCGCGTGAACGTTTTAGCCTCGAGCGGGCCGTCAAACGCGTTCGCGAAATTTTGTTGAAGCCGCGATATCTGAGCGCATTGCCGGGAATAGACGCGAGGCGCGGACGCGAGCGGTTTTTCATCAACATGGTCGGGCTCTACGATTACAAGAAGAGCGGATGGATTGTCGCTGAAGACCAGCAGGTGGGCCCTGGGTTTGTCGTTGGAGACACCGATGTTGTCGTGGATGTGGGCTGTGGAGACGGCGGATATTCGCATTTCGCTGCTCGATACGCGAAAGAACTCGTGTTCTGTGACGTTAACGCCGATGCGCTGGCGACGGCGGAACGGCGCATCGGTGAAACAGCACGGTGTCCAATTAGGGGTATACTGACCACTGGCGAGCAGCTGGATATAGAGACGAACTACGCCGATAAAGTTATCTGCACGGAAGTCCTTGAGCACGTTGACGAACCATCAAACGTTACCGCAGAGCTATTCAGAATTGGCAAGCCCGGCGCGCTTTACCTAATCTCTGTACCGGACACCCTTAGTGAGAAAATACAGATTCCTTTGGCGCCGCCACAATATTTTGAAAAGCCAAATCATATCCGGATTTTTGAAAGAGATGAATTCTCGACACTGATTAACGCTGCTGGCTTTGAAATCCTCGACCACCAGTTCCGCGGCTTCCACGCAACCTTTGAATGGGTGCTCAAATGGTTTGAAGACCACGAGCTCGATTACATGTGGGCGCAGTTATGGAAACGGGCGTTGGATGGGAAAAACGGCATGAAAACGAAACAGTCGATGGATCAGTATTTAGGAAAGTCGCAAACCATCCTTGCGCGTAAGCCAGGCTGACGCTCTCGCGATCGTCCGTTCAAATACTATCAGGGTTCGACTGGTTGCGTAACAAGCAACCGACCTACTCCGCCAAAACGCGTGTCGATTTTTTTCGGCGGCTCAAAAGGGTCGTTTTCAGATCAAGCGCCGGTTTTTCTATATAGAACCACGACAAACCCGCTAGGATGAAAATAATTGGGGTGCTTATGACCATAAGCGTCCAAGGCCCCAGATTCCTTTCCATAAAATGGATGACCAGTTGCTGCACCGGATAGGCGTAAATATAAACGCCGTAAGAAAGGTCGCCAAACCTGTTCGCTTGCGGCGCAAGCGTCGGCAGCGCAAATGCTACGTATGCAACAGCGAAACACATCGCTAAGCTGACGGGTAGGTTATACAGCGCAGTATCGTAGAAGATGACTGATAGAATAATAAGCGAAAAAAACGACAGTGGCGTCAACCGGATTAGGTCGCGGTTCATATAAAGACTGGCGCCTGCAAGAAAAAATAGTCCGAGCTCAATCTGCCCCTTAAGGGCTGAGGCCCAGATAACGTCGCGCCAGATGACGCCCATCAGCGCTAAACCCACTGCTACTAAATTGAAGACGGTGCGATTCGTAAAAACACCCAACGCCCAAAGGCATGCAACGAGAACGTAGAAGCGCAACTCTGCCGGAAGCGTCCATAGTGACCCGTTGACCCAGATGAATACGTTGTCCGGGAACATACCAGGCAGAAGGAACTCGACTTCCCAAATCAATGAATTTGTAAGTAAATATTTCCAGGTCAATGGGTTTTTAAAATACTCGCCTGTTGAAACTGTGGTAAACGCAGGACCAATCAGAAAGACGAGAAGAAAGACGACTACAATGAGAGCGGGGTAGATCCGGGAAATCCGGGAGACGATATAATCGATAAGGTCGTTTCGGGTGACCATACTGCGCGTGACAAGAAAGCCGCTCAAGAAGAAGAAGACATAAACACAGAGCCCCGGAATTCCTCGATCAAACGGAGAATATGGACGGATGGACGAAGAGATTGGATCGTGGCTCGCCAAACCGTAGAGCAACGGCCAACAATGCCCAATAAAAACGCCAGAGGCCGCGAGCAAACGGATCAGATTTAGGTTATTGTCGCGACCAGCTGATACTTCAGCGACTGTGGGAAAGACTTTCGTCACGATAATTTCTCAAGCGCACTAGTGATCGACCTTAATTGGGTGGTTGCATTAACGCAATCGGCAGCCATGTGCGCGAAGACTTAGTTTGAGGCGCTAGAGCCATTCGCGCCCGGTTGGAATCGCTCGACGGGCTCTATACGATTAGTTAGCCGCGCTTCGTTCACGGAGTTGACGGATGGAAATCGCAAACCGGACACGCTCATTAGCGAAGCAGTCTCGAAAAAGCTCCGTATGCACTTTTAAAAATCAAGCTGCTTGTGACTTTTGCACAGGCGACGTCAGGCCTCGTTATTCGCGGAATAAAACTTTCTCTTGATGTTCCGCGCTGGGAAAAAATAAGTCGTGCGTTTGCACATGCCTGATTATTAGCACGCCCAAGATAATGGCAACGGTTCAACGAATAAAAGCCCTGGCAAGAGACCTGATTGTTGGTCGCTTGCCAAGTTGCTGCTTAGAAAGTGACGCCGGCGGAGAAGCCGAGCGTGCGCGGCGTGCCAAACACATTGCTGACGAAAGCAAAACTGCTGAAGTCAATCGCATCAATGGTGTATTCGTCATCAAGCAGGTTTTGCGCCCAAAAAGCGATATTTGCGGTGTTACCGTTCGCCATTTCAATATTGAGCCCTGTCCGCAAGCTCAAAAGACTGCGATTGGTGAGCTCAACCTGGACAGGGTTCGGCACAGAGACGTCCTGAGGCGTCACAAGCGTCGAGTCATTGTAGCTGTAGTTCACATTGCCGAAGAAACCGATCGTGTCCGTCACGGGGCGCGTGTAGTCAGCGCCAATACTGAAGCTGTTGCGCGGCGCGCCCGGCAATTGCTCACGGACGTTCTCAGCGCCGCTGACCGGATTAATCGGGTTGCCGGGATCGCCAGCCGTGAACGTATAGTTTGCGGAAAGGGTCAGCCCTTCGGCCGCAAGCCATAGCGCTTCAAGTTCGCCGCCCCATATCTCTGAATCGACATTCACAACGGCGCGTTGTGTCGTCACGATCGGGTTTGTTTGTACCGTCGCCTGTTCGTTGTCGAAATTGTAGTAGAAGCCGGCCGTGTTGACGCGCACCCGCCCATCAAAGAAGTCGCCCTTGACGCCCAGTTCGTAGGCGGTGATTTCTTCTTTATCGAAGACAAAGTCCGCCCCGAACGTTTCGCCAGGGAGGTTTGGCGCAACCGCCACCGAGTTGAAGCCACCGGCCCGGAACGATTCCTTGCGGCTCGCATAGACCAGCACTTCATCAGTTGCATTATATTCAATAATGACCGCCGGATCGATGCTGTCGAAGCTGTTATCGGCGATGTTCGGCGCAATTACTTCGCCGAGAAGATTAATCGTGTCGCCGAAGTAAGGCGAGACAACCTGCTGGACCGCATCTCGTTCTTCGGTGGAGAAGCGCAAGCCCCCGGTCAGTCGCAACCGATCGGTAATGTTCCAGGTCAAGCGGCTGTAGGCGGCAAAGGCGCTGGTGTCGAGGGCGAATTCTGCGCCGGCAGAGTTCACTGCACTGCCGAAGATGTCGCCGAGGATCGCCGCCTGTTCTTCCGCGCCGGCCATATTGCCGGCAAGAAATTCCTGGAACCCGACGCCGAACGGCTCAAGCCCAGCCAATAAAAAGAGCACGTCTTGCGTATCGCGCGGATTCTGAACCAGGCTTGTGCGTGTGTTGGCCGTGTCCTCGTTAAAGTAATAAAGGCCGACAACGTAGTCGATCCTCGAATCCCAGAAGGAACCGGTCGCGGTCAGCTCGACGCTGAACTGCTCATGGTCGTCGAGAGTCGGCTGACCTTCCGTGACAGATGCAAATATCGAATCAACATCCGTACGCGGCAAAAGGTCCGCATAGTCCGGACGAACATCGATGCCGCCGACCCCAAGAATAAAAGGCGCCGTTGCGAGATAGCTGTTAAGCGAGAAGACGCCGTTCGACGGATCGTTGTCGAGATCCGCCGCGAGAATAGCATTCAACCCATCCGGGCTCGCATCCGGAATAAGCGTGACGAAGCGGTTTGACTCCGACCGACGCCATCCGGCCGTGAGTTTGATGTTGTCATCATCCGACCAGTCATATGACGCGGCAAGCACCGACCCCCAAGTATCGAGCGTCGACGGCGCATTTTCAAACACGGTCGTCACTTCGTCCTGGCGGCCGTCAAAGGCGTTGATGGCCGATGCGAAAAGCGATGTCGGCGTCGCCGTGTCAGCGACCGCCTGGTAGAAAACCGTTTGATTTTTCGCACGGGTGTAGTCAGCGGCGATGTCGACCGCCATGCCTTCCCAGAGATCAAAAGCGATCGCCGCGCGCCCGCCCCAGCGTTGGAAGCCGCCAAAATCCGTTCCGGCCCCATTGTTTTCGACCCACCCATCCTGGCGCGAATACAACGTCGACAGCCTAAGGCCCGCATCATCTGCAAGCGGAATGTTGACCGCGCCTCGCGCACGCACCGTATTGAACGATCCGTAGTCGACCGACAGATTGCCCGAATACGCATCGCCATTCGGCCGGGCGGAAATCAAATTGATCGCGCCTGCAACCGAGTTCCGTCCATATAGCGTACCCTGCGGCCCTTTCAGGACTTCGATCCGCTCAAGATCCGGCGAATCAAACGTCAACCCTTGAGTTTTCCCGAGATAAATTCCGTCTACGTAAATCGCGACGCGAGCATCCTGACCTAGTTGCGGGTCGAACGTGCCGATACCACGAATGAAGAGGCGTTGGCCGTTTACATCGGCGGCGCTCGGCGTTGAGTAAAGCGATGGGACGAACTCGGCAATGTTCTCGATACCGACGATACGCTTCGTTTCCAGCGCCGCAGCCGGAAACGCTGTGATGCTGGCTGGAACGTCCTGGAGGTTTTCCGCCGTCTTTTCTGCGGTGACCACAATCGTATCGAGAGCCCGACGCTCGGCTTCCTGGGCGGCGGCTCCCGTCGCAATCAAGACCGCATGAGCGGACGCCGCAAAAAATAGCGCGCCTTTTTGGTTAATTCCCCGCATCGCGTTTCTCCCTGTTTACGTTTTGTCGCCAGAGTCCCACATCGCTTGGGCTGAGGCTATTGCGCGCTTGCAACACTGGAGATTAATGAGCGACGAACTTTCTTAATTCCTTATTAACCCTGTGACGTGGGCAACTTGTTGCGCTGCGGCAAAACACACGCAAGCAGGCTCCCACAGGACTTACGCCGAACGCGTGTCCACCGAATGACTAGCGCTAGCTTTAGAACGGTCGGCCAATGGTTGATCATCTGCGCCAACAACGCGTTTTTGGCTTTGCGAAAAATCGCACGGCTCAAGCGCGTTAGTCGAAACTCTCAAACTATAAAGTGTACTGAGAATATCTCACCGGCGCCCTTCAATCGTAGCGTCAGAGACCAGCGATAAGCCGCTCGGCGGACTTCGGGTCTCGGGAGAAGCGTTTGTCGTGCAAGACAAAAGCGCCTCCGGAGTTGAGTGATATTCGGTCTAACGCTTGGTCGACGCCAACGCGCCCGACTTCCTTATCAAAAACGCCGACGCGATCGCGATGGGCGCGGTAGGGCCCGCGCCACAAAACATTTTGATTGCGCGGATGTTTGTCGGCCCAACGCGCCAACGGCCCGGAGCGGGCACTCGCAAGCCAGTCTTGAAAAAACTGAACGGCAAAGGGCCCATTTCTGATCAGAATGAACCCGGCGTTTGGCGGCCGAAGCGATCGGCAGGCAATCGCCCCGCGCACATTTAATGGCCAGTGAAGCCCAAACCGACGGGTCGTATCCGGACAAAAAATGATGTCGCGTTTGTCGTATCCAGAAAACAGGCTCTCAATCGACCGGTCTTGGTCCACAACAATCGTATCGGCGTCAGTGAGGAGGAGAGTATCGACGCGTGCGTCATTTAAATGGCGTTGAATGAGGGCAATCTTTGACCAGTTCACATGCATGTCCGACAACAGGCGTTTGGCTTCAGGCTCAAACTCATAGGCATGCTGAGCGCAATACCGCCGCCACACCGCCTTGGTGTGGACGGCGTATGTTTCGATTTCTGGCGTTGCAAGCATCACCACACGCACATTGGCCATGGTCGCGTCCTCAACCGTTGAAAGCCGGCCGATCCTTTATGCCGTCGCCAGAGGCAGACCTCAAACTAACCGCTACGGGCCGGATTTTCGCGCACGCGAAGAGTTACCCCGTGCTGCCGCGCCATCTGGACAGCCCGTGGCCCCCTGAGACAAACTCTCCACAACCATAAAGATCAAAGGGAGATAGCGCATGGCCCCGTACTCAAGCCGCCCCATACCAGAGAGCACAGGAGCGTCCGAGAGCAATAAAAAAGTGGATGCGCTGCACGGGCTGTTTCAACGCCAGCGCCAGGCCTACCAGTCCGAGCCCTACCCGACCTATGAACAACGCACCGCCTGGCTCAACGCGCTGGAGGCCATGCTTGACCGCAATGAGGACCGATTAATTGCGGCGGTTACAGAAGATTTCGGGGCGCGCGGTACTGTCGAGAACCTTGTCGCTGAGATTGTCATGCCGATCGGCGCGGCGAAGTCAGCCCGCAAAAGCCTGCGACGGTGGATGAAACCAAAGTCCGTTTCGACGCCGCTCTATTTGCTGCCCGGAAAAAGCCGGCTCGAACCTCAACCGCTTGGTGTCGTCGGGATCATTTCGCCTTGGAACTATCCTGTGCAACTGGCTTTGGTTCCAGCAGCAGCCGCGCTCGCGGCCGGTAACCGTGTCCTTATAAAGCCAAGCGAACTCTCCCCCCATACCAGCGCGGTTATGCGCGAGATTGTCGCCGACGCTTTCGACGAAACAGTTATGTCGGTCGCAACGGGCGGCGTCGAGCTTGGCCAAGCATTCTCGACACTGCCGTTCGACCATTTGCTTTTCACGGGATCAACGGCGGTTGGCCAAAAGGTCTATGAGGCGGCTGCGAAAAACCTAACGCCGGTGACGCTCGAGCTTGGTGGGAAATCGCCCGCGATAATCGACAAAAGCGCGGATCTCGCCCGCGCTGCCAAATCAATCGCCTATGGCAACGGTTTTAACGCCGGCCAGACCTGCATCGCGCCCGATTATGTTCTAACGCCCGAACCGCTCCTTCGTCAGACGGCGGCGGCGATCGCCGATGCGGCCCGGGCGCTTTATCCGGAAATAGATAAGACCCCTGACTATACCGCGATCATTTCTGACCGTCATTTCGCGCGGTTGAAGTCGATGGTCGAGGAAGCAAAAGCGTCCGGAGCCGAAGTCATTGAAGTCGGATCCGCAAACGCGCTGCACCCCCAGCGCAAACTCCCCTTCACCATTGTCGTCGACCCGAAACCAGACCTCGGCTTAATGCAGGAAGAGATCTTTGGCCCGATCCTTCCCATACTGCCGATCCCCTCCCTCGACGCCGCCATCTCCCATGTGAACAAGGGCGAGCGGCCGCTAGCCTTTTATTGGTTCGGTGAGGACAGCAAAAAACGCGACTTTGTCCTCAAACAAACAACCGCTGGCGGCGTCACCATTAACGACACGCTCGTACACTACTCACAGGAACGCTTGCCCTTCGGCGGGGTCGGCAAAAGTGGGATCGGGGCTTACCACGGCGACGCTGGTTTTGAGACATTTTCCCATATGAAACCGGTCTTTCAACAAAGCCGATTTGCAAGCTCAGGCGGTCTTTTTCCCCCGTATACGGATAAAACAACTAAGCTCATTAGCATTCTGCGAAAGATCATCTGATGACGAGCGAGACCTGGGCGCCGATCGGCGACTATGACTACGTGATTGTCGGCGCGGGCTCCGCCGGGTGCGTTCTCGCGAATCGGTTGAGCGAAGACCCGAGCGTCCGCGTGTGCCTCCTTGAGGCCGGCGGTAAAGATACCGATCCGCGCATCCATGCGCCGCTCGGCTTCGCCTTCATGAACCCAAAGGCCCGTGAAAACTGGGCGTTTGAAACGGCGCCGCAAAAGGGCCTCAACGGTCGCCGCGGCTTTCAACCTCGGGGTCGCGTCCTCGGCGGGTCAAGCTCACTGAACGCCATGATCTACATCCGCGGCTCACGCGCAGATTATGACGGCTGGGCGGCGTTGGGCGCAGACGGTTGGTCCTATGATGAGGTCCTCCCTTTTTTCAAGGATGTTCAGAACCAAGAGCGTGGCGGCGACGAGTTCCATGGCGTTGGCGGCCCCTTAAACGTCGCAGACCTGCGCTACAAAAATCCACTATGCGAAAGCTTTTTGGAGGCCGCAGGCGAGATCCAGCTGCCTAAGAACGATGACTTCAATGGCGCGCGCCAGGATGGCGTCGGATTTTACCAAGTCACCCAGAAAGATGGAAAACGCTGTTCGTCCGCACGCGCCTTTCTCGACCCTGCAAAGGAGCGGGACAACCTAACGATTGTGACAAACGCCCATGCGGCGCGCGTCCGTTTTGAGGGGCGCCGCGCCGTTGGCGTTGAATTTTTCCAAGGAAATGAAAAACGTTTCGTCAATGCCCGTATAGAAACGATTCTTTCGGCCGGCGCGTTCCAATCGCCGCAGCTTCTACTGTTGTCTGGTATTGGGCCAGCGGAGCACCTGTCGAGCAACGGCATCGACGTAGTCGTCGATAACGCCCAAGTCGGTCAAAACCTGCAAGACCACGCGGACTATTGCGTTTTGCATAAATCCGCATCACCCGACGCCATCGGCCTTACGCCGCGTTTTGTCGGCAAAATTCTTCCCGCGATTTTTCAATACGCGCGAAAAGGAGAGGGCCTCGTCACCTCGAACCTCGCCGAAGCCGGCGGTTTCCTAAAAACTGACCCGAGCCTCGACGAACCGGACGTGCAGCTTCATTTCGTGCCGGGCCTCGTCGATGACCATGGGCGCACAAAACACCTGTTTGCCGGCGTCTCCTGCCATGTCTGCGTGCTTCGTCCGAAATCGCGCGGAGAAGTCATGCTAACGAACGCCGACCCTAAAGCCGCCCCCCTGATTGATCCGAAATTTTTCAGCGACACCGATGATTTAAATCGCACCGTCAAAGGCGCCCGGATCATCCAACGAATTTTCAATGCGCCCGCCTTTAAAGCAATCATTGGTGAGCGGATGTATCTAAAGAGCGATGATGACGAAGCCCTGATTGCGGATATCAGAAATCGCTCGGACACAATCTACCACCCGGTTGGGACATGCCGGATGGGCAGCGACGCTGAAGCGGTTGTGGACCCGCAGCTTCGCGTGAAAGGCGTTGAGGGCTTGCGGGTCGTCGACGCCTCGATCATGCCGCGCCTGATTTCAGGCAATACCAACGCCCCCTCGATCATGATCGGCGCGCGCGGCGCTGACTTCATAAAATCGGCGTCGCGTCGGGTGCCGCAAGCAGCCTAAACGCGCCTGACATTCACGCCGGCCTTCAATGCGTTGTCGCAAAGCAGCGGCGCCTGTTACACTCACGCGCGAGCGCTAACAGTATAAAGGGAGACCATGGGCGGCAGAGTGATTGTCACCGGCGGAGCGGGCTATATCGGGGCCCATGTTTCGGTTGCGCTACTAAACGCTGGCCACGAAATCCTCGTTATTGATAATTACGCAAATTCGTCGCCCGTTGCCCTTGATCGTATTGAAGAGATCACTGGACGGACAATCGCCCGTTTGGAAGCCAATCTTGCCGATGCTGAAGACCGTGCGCGCATTGTTTCAGCCGTGCGCGACTTCAATGCTGACAGCGCGATCCACCTAGCAGGCCTGAAGGCCGTCGGCGAATCTGTCGCCGAGCCCATGCGCTATTATCAGATCAATATTGACGCCACATTTACCTTGCTCGAAGCGATGGCGGCCGCCGACGCAAAGCGACTGGTTTTTTCCTCATCAGCGACAGTTTACGGGGACATCAACAAGAGCCCGATTGATGAAAGCGGCGGCTTACGCCCCACGAACCCCTATGGCCGAACAAAGCTCTTTATCGAGACAATTTTAACGGATCACGCGGCCGCTGATCCCGACTTTCAAGTCGCTAACCTGCGCTACTTCAATCCGGTGGGGGCGCACCCGTCCGGGCGAATCGGCGAAGATCCCAATGGTCCGCCCAACAACCTTTTCCCTTACATCGCGCAGGTCGCCGTGGGACGCAGGGAGAAGCTCAACGTTTTTGGCAATGATTATCCGACGACAGACGGCACCGGCGTGCGCGACTATATTCATGTTGTGGACCTCGCCGATGGCCATGTGCGCGCCCTTGATCATTTGAACTCTGCGCCTGGAGTTGTGACGCTGAACCTTGGAACCGGCGAAGGCTACTCGGTTCTGGAGGCGGTGGCCGCATTTAAACGGGCGTCAAACCGGGAGATACCGTTTGAGTTTGCGCCGCGGCGCGACGGCGATGTCGCAACGATGTTTGCAAACCCCAAAGCAGCGGCCCAAACGCTTGGTTGGAAAACCACCCGGTCCCTCGATCAGATGTGTGCTGACCATTGGAACTGGCAACAGCAAAACCCAAACGGCTACGGCGACTAAAGCCCGCTCGCATGGCGCTGTAAGAGCAATAATCCGACCACTAAATAACAAAGGCGTTCACTCGAACCCGACCCCCGCGCCTATTCTCCGAGGGTAATGCCGAGGGCTTCAGGACTGAGGACACCGGCCGCAGCCAGCAAGCCGAAGACGCCTGCACGCTCTTCGCGCTGGGCGTTGGCAAGCGCAACGTTTGAATTCAGGAGCTCTTGCTCGGCGTTTAGGACATCAAGCGTTGTCCGTGTACCCACTTGGCTTTCCCGGCGCACGCCTTCAAGCGCCAGCTCGTTAGCGTCAACTTGCGCCTTAGCGGACCGGATTGTTGCACGGGCGGCTACGAGTTGTTCCCAGGCCCGGGTCACGTTCGCGGCGGCGGCGCGCTCAGCTTCCTCAACCCGTTGGCGATCGGCCGTGTTGCGCGCTTTCGCCTCGCGCACGCGGGAAATATTTAGGCCGCCCTGGAAGATGGGCATCGATGCGCGCGCGCCGTAGGTTAGCTCATCGCTTTCAAGAACAAAGAAGCTCGGCTCGCGCGCGCTGGTATATCCGGCCGTTAGGGAGACCTGCGGGACAAAGGCGCTGCGCGCAATGGCGATATCGCGCTTTGACGCATCGGCGCTCGCCCGGGCGGCAAGGACGTTTGGCGCATATTGGCGAGCGAAGTTCTGGGCCTGTTCTTCCGTTTGCGGCGTATCCGGCAGTTTCGGGTCATCCTCCAATGTCGCGGGCATAGACCCAATGACCTGTTTGAAGGCGGCGCGGGCGCTTGCGAGCGTCGCCTGGGCCCGGGCAAGCTCCGCCCGGGCGCCTGCAAGCCTCGCCTCCGCCTGGGCCACGTCAGTTTTTGTGATTTCGCCCACTTCAAACCGAAGCTTTGCTTCATCAAGGCGACGCACAAGGACTTTCACATTAGAAAGATTTGTTTCGTATACGGTTTCTTCGCGAAGGACATCAAAGTAAGCCTCCGCCGCTTGCAATAAGACTTGTTGTTCCGCGCCAATGAGTTCAGCGCCGCCAGCGCGAACCCGCGCGCGGGCCTGGCGAACCGCATTAAAGTTCCGAAGGCCCGTAAATACCGGCTGCTCAGCCTGGAACTGATAGGCGCGTGTTTCAAACTCGACACTGCCCTCCTCCGGGCCAGCGCCGAAATTGATCGTGTTGCTCACGTCGTTGAAGGTGTAGTTCGCCCCGCCCGTAATGTTTGGCAGCGCTGCTGCGCGCGCCTGGGGTTTCAACTCCTCGGTCGCATCGAACTGGGCTCGCGCCGCGCGAATTGTCGGGTTGGTGCGATAGGCAATCGACAGGGCGTCCGGCAAGGTTTGCGCGACCGCCCCCGAAAAAGACATCCCACCACACGAAATAGAAAGGGCCGATCCAACCGCCAAGCCAATGGTCAGTTGCTTTAAGGATCGTTTTGCAGCCATGGCGCTTGCTCCCACACATTAAGCGCCTGCGGCGATGCAGCGCTGATCTCTAGTCCCGGCGCTCCCGCTTAGCCGAGTTCTTACGCAAATGCTCAAAAAAACACGTCTGCGCGGCGTAAGTGTGAAATACGCAAATTTCGCACTTCCTACAAGCAGAAATTTCGGTTCTGCGCTCAAACGTTGCCTGAACCGGTTGAGGCGCCGCACTTTCTGAAAGCTCAGGTGGAAACTGGGCCGAAACAGGGCCGAAACGGAACTGGAAAACTAGGGTTCGGCCACCCAGAAAAAGGGATCGTCATCGATGGCGTGGGAAAAAGAACGGGCGGAGCTTGCCCGGCGATCGGCGTTAGCGGAGAAAATGGGCGGCGCCGAAAAGCTCGCGCGCCAGGCGTCCCGGGGGAAACTTGACGCGCGCACAAGGCTCTCCCGCTTTTTAGATCCGGAAAGCTTCCGTGAAATCGGCAAAATCGCTGGCGCTGCGCACTACAACGAGGCCGGCGAGCTAGACACCCTGACGCCCTCAAATTTCATTTTTGGCCGTGGGCTCATCAACCGGGCGCCCGTTGTCGCGAGTGCTGACGATTTCACCGTGCGAGGCGGCGCGGCGGACGCGGCGATCCACCGGAAGTTCGTCCTCGCGGAACAGATGGCGCACGAATTAAAGCTCCCCATT
The DNA here is from genome assembly GCA_039197915.1 of Pseudomonadota bacterium. Taxonomy (GTDB): domain Bacteria; phylum Pseudomonadota; class Alphaproteobacteria; order Caulobacterales; family Parvularculaceae; genus JAJFFW01. The sequence continues at coordinate 29,076 of JBCCTV010000003.1, forward strand.
GTGCGCATGGTCGACGGCACCGGCGGCGGCGGTTCGGTAAAGTCGCTCGAAACCATGGGCCGAACCTATGTGCCTTTTGTTCCGGGTTGGGAACATGTGGTGAAAAATCTCGAAAGCGTGCCGGTCGTCGCGCTTGCCCTGGGGCCGACAGCCGGCCTTGGCGCCGCCCGGGTCGCAGCGAGCCATTACAGCGTGATGGTCAAAGGCCTGTCCCAGATTTTTACCGCCGGGCCGAAGGTTGTCGCCGCCATAGGCGATGACGCGAGTAATCCAGATGTCATGGAAAACGAAAAACTTGGTGGTGTAGACGTACACGGACGAAATGGCGTCGTCGACGATGTCGCCGAGAGCGAGGACGAGGCGTTCCAGAAGGCGCGCATGTTCCTTTCTTTCATGCCGCCTTTCGCCGGCGCCAAAAGCGACCGCACAGCAAAGGGCGACCCGACAGACAGGTGCGAAGGCGCCTTGCGCGACTGCGTGCCGGAAGATCCGGGTCAAGCCTATAATATGCGACGGATTTTAGAGCTTGTTTGTGATCGCGACAGCGTTTTTGAGATGGGCGCCAAGTGGGGTCGCGCGGCCATTACCGCGTTCGCCCGTTTAGATGGTTACGCCGTTGCCGTGCTTGCAAGCGACCCGACATTCTTGGGCGGCTCCTGGACCGCTGACACAGCAGAAAAAGTCGAGCGATTTGTTGCATTGGCGGACCGCTTTCAGCTGCCGGTCGTGCACTTTGTTGATAATCCAGGATTTATGATCGGCCTTGAAGCGGAGCAAAACGCCACCATCCGGCGCGGGGTCAGCGCCATGAACGCCGTATACCGATCATCATCTCCGTGGGCTACAATGATCATTAGAAAAGCCTACGGCGTCGCTGGGGCCGCAATGTCAAACCACAGTCGGTTTCAGTTCCGCGCGGCCTGGCCTTCCGGCGATTGGGGCTCACTGCCGATGGCGGGCGGCGTGGAGGTCGCCTATAAGTCGGAGCTTGAGAAATCAAAAAATCCGGCCGAGACGCTGGCGCAAATCAAAACGCGATTAGCGCAGCTGACCTCGCCCTTTCGCACCGCTGAAGAATTTTTGGTTGAAGACATCATCGATCCCGCGGCAACGCGACCGTTCCTGTGCGAGTTTGCGTCAATCGCCCAACGGGCGCAGGCGTAAGCCGAATTCGCGTCCTAGATGTTTCTGCAGCAAACCGAAGGGACGTTGCTTGATTAAGCAATGGCTGACGATACACTTCTTCCGGGTGCAAAACGAAATCAGTGTGGGGCAGGCAATGGCAAAACGTATCGGAAAATGTGTGGACACCGACCACAGCACAACCAATGACGATACAACCAGGAGCGACGCAATCGACCCGTCACAAAGCGCAAATAAAAGGCCGTCAGATCACTCTTACGATGCGGGGCCTGCGCTATCGGAACCGGCGCGGCAAGCTAAGGGCTCCATAAGCCGACGGACACTCGTTGGCGTCGCGATGGCCACCAGCGCTGCAGCGCCTATCGTCGCCCCTGGCGCCGCCGCTGCGCGATCGCGCTTTAAACCTTGGGCCGATCACAAAGGACGGGCGTCAGAGTCCCACGCGATCTTAGGCCCCGGTCCCATCGAACGGCGTTTCGACGCTCTTGATGTTAGAACAAAGGCGGCCGCAACAGAGTTTAAAGCGCGCAACAGACGTCAGCAAACAAATGGCGACGATGATCGGTATAGGGATTTTCGTGCGAGCTTTACCAAGACCTTAGAGCACGACCCGAACACTGGCCTTGCGGATAGGCGCGCCTACCGGCGGCTCCAAAAGGCGCTCGACGACACGTCACCGGAAGCGTTTGACCGCATACCGCTATCGCCGGAGGCTGACCGCAGGCTCGCCAATCCGCAAGCGGCGTTTCGGTTTGAGCTCACGGGAACGGACGGCCATCAAACGCGGATGCCAGCGGCGCCCGCCTTTGAAAGTAAAACGACCGCTGCCGAAATGGGCGAAGTATACTGGAAATCCCTATGCCGGGACGTTCCGTTCTCGACCTTTGAAAGCGATCCGCTGATTGGCGCAGCCGTCGCCGACTTAAACGGGTCTTTTTCTAAACCCGTCGGCCCAACAGCGAACGGCTTTGTGACCAGCGACACCGTTTTCCGCGGGGAAACGCCGGGCGATTTGGTCGGTCCCTATATCAGTCAGCTGCTCGTGCAAAATATTCCCTATGGAAACATCGTGCGCTCCCAGGCTTATCCGCGCCCTGCCGAAGGCTTCAGCGCGAATTACATGACCAATAAGGCCGAGTGGCTCAGTATACAGAATGGCGCGGCGCCAGCGTTCAGCGTTTTCAACGACACCAACGACCTGCGGTATATTTCAACCGGGCGGCAACTGGGCGAATACGTACACGTTGATTTCACCTTCCAGGCCTATTTAAACGCGGCGCTTGTTCTCCTAGCGACCGGCGCTTTTGACAGCTCAAACCCTTACGCCTCGTCCGCGACACAAGGCGGCTTCATCACGTTTGGGGCTGGCGATGTGCTCCACCTGGTGACAAAAGCCGGCAATCTTTCGCTCACCGGCGCCTGGTATCAGAAATGGCTCGTACACCGTCGCTTGCGCCCTGAAGCCTATGGCGGCCGGCTCAACGCCCAAAAAATGGGTGGGTTTGATTTTCAGCTGCCGGAAATTGGCGCCTCAGAAGCACTAGATCGCGTGTTTAATGCGTATGGAACTTACTTTTTGCCGATGGCCTATCCTGAAGGATCGCCAACACACCCAGCCTACCCGGCGGGCCACGCGACAGTTGCCGGGGCTTGCTGCACAGTACTGAAGGCGTTTTTTGACGAAAGCGCGCCTTATCCGTCACCGAAAGTCCCCTCTGAAGACGGACGTTTTCTCAATGACTATTTCGGGCCTACACTCACAATTGGCGGAGAGATCAATAAACTTGCAAACAACATCTCTCTTGGTCGTGATTGGTCCGGCGTTCACTATCGGTCAGACGGCGTTGAGGGTCTTGAAACCGGCGAGCAACAGGCGCTCGGACTGTTAGCAGATTATTCGCGCACCTATAATGAGGACTTTGACGGATTTTCCTTGACCACATATTCGGGAAAGAAAATCCTCATCAAAAACGGAACCGTCTTCGGGGCTTAAGACTTTTCCCGCGATTGGTCGAGGCTTCCGAAGGGTTGGTGTAGATACTCCATTCCGGCGGACGTCCCACTGTCGACTTGCGCCAATAGGCGTTGGCGGTCTCGTTTGCGGAACTCCTGGACAATGTCGTCAATGATCCCGTCGGCGAAACCAAACCGGCTAAGGGCTTCGCGCGCAATTAAGAGGCTCGATTCCATCGTTTCACGGACGATGATGTCAGCGCCCAAGGGCTGCATTTCAATTTCGTGGAGACGGTCGTGCGCGACGGCGATAATGCAAAGGGTCGCTGAGCGTTCTCTCAGCGCCTCAATGGCGTGATTTACCGCCTTGCGATCATCCATACAAAGAATAACCGCTTTCGCGTCGAACGCGCCCGCCGTCGTTAAAACATCGAGCCGGGCGGCGTCCCCGAAATAGACTTTAAATCCAAAACGCTCCGCATTGCGAATATGGGCCGGGTCCCGGTCAATCGCAGTGATCGGAATGCCGGAGTTCCCGACGACCTGGGAGATTATTTGGCCCATGCGCCCAAACCCCGCGACAATGACGTGGTCGTGTTTGGTGTCCGGCCCTTCCATCGGGCCATTGTCTTCCGCCTTTTCAGATGCGCGGGCAGCGCGGTTCGCCAAGGCGAGCGCCGCTGGCGTGAACACCATCGAAATTGTGACGATGGCTGACAATAATGAAATTTGCGTGTTGGTGAAAAGCCCCGCCTCGCCGCCGAGACTAAAGACCACGAAGCCAAATTCCCCGCCCTGGGAGAGAACAGCGCCGACGCGCATGGCGTCTCCCATATTGGCGCCAAAAAGGCGACTGAGCGCGATGAGCAAAATCGCTTTGATGGCAATTAACCCGAAGGCGCCGCCCAGGATCAACGCCCAGTTTTCGATGATCGCGGGCACGTCCAGCCGCATGCCGATGGTGATGAAAAACAAACCCAATAACAACCCGCGGAAAGGTTCGATATCGGTCTCGATTTGATGGCGGTAGCTCGATTCAGCGAGAAGCGCGCCGGCGAGGAAAGCGCCGAGCGCCATTGACAGCCCGGCCCAAGAGACCGCAACGGCGGTTGCCGCGACAATGAACAATGCGGTCGCCGCAAAAGCTTCCCGCGATCCTGAACTCGCAACGATCCGAAATACCGGATTGAGGCCGTACTTTCCGACAACAATCAGTACAGCAACGACACCGAGCATTTTCCCGCCGTCGATCCAGCCAAGCCCCGCCTCGCCGCCGCCGGCAAAAAATGGAATAGCGGCAAGAAGCGGGACGACCGCGATATCTTGAAACAAAAGAACCGGAAACGCCCTTGAGCCATAGGGCGTGTTTAACTCGCCCCGGTCCTTCATAAACTGGAGCGCAAACGCCGTTGACGAAAACGCAAGAGACAAACCCGCGATCACCGCCGCCGGCGCGGGCAGAACATCCGCCGTCACAAAAAGCGCCGCCAAAACCAATCCCGTGAGACCAAGCTGCGCAGCGCCAAGGCCAAAGATATCGCGGCGCAGGGCCCACAGGCGCGCGAAGGACAACTCAAGCCCGACGATAAAAAGAAAAAGCACGACGCCGAGTTCGGCGACGTGCATCATGCCTTCTTCCATTGACGCCAGTTTGAGGACGGACGGGCCGAGGCAGACGCCGGCCGCCAGGTAGCCGAGGATCGAGCCCAGCTTGAAGCGATTGGCGAGCGGCACAGCCACGGCCGCTGCGCCTAAAAAAGTTGCAGCCTGAATAACGAAGTCGCCGCCTTCAGTCGCCATTTCTACTCCGGATTATCGCTGAGGCGCCGTCACGCTAAGGCCGGCCGTTTCCTTCAGACCTAACGCGAGGTTGATGTTCTGGATCGCTTGCACGGCGGCGCCTTTTAGCAAGTTGTCTTCAGCGGCGACGACAATCGCGCTCGCCCCATCGGCGCCGGCGGTGACGCCGCCAATAAGGACGCCTTCAAGGCCGGCGCCATCGCGCAAAGCGGGCGCCTCGTCTTGCACTTGAACCAAAGGCTCGTCGCCATAGGCCTTATCAAAACGCTCTTTCAAGTTCGCGTCCGAAAGCGACTGATCTATTGGTGCGTGTACGGTTGTCACAAGGCCGCGGAAGGCTGGATGGACACTTGGTGTAAAACGCACCGCCTTGCCTAAATGGCGCGTCGCCTCGCGCTCGTGGTTGTGGTCGGTCATCTTATAGGGAACGAGATTATCGGCGAGGACCGCCGGGTCGTTTCGCGGGCTCGGCTTTGTGCCAGCGCCGGAATAGCCGGAAACGCCGAAGACGGAAATTGGCGCGTTGACCAGATCGAGCAGCGGCGCGACGGCGAGTTGCATCGCGGTGGCGTAACAGCCGGGGTTAGCGATGCGTTTCGCGTCGGCGATGTTTTTGCGGTTTCGCTCAGGCAAACCATAGACCCAGGTATCGTCGAAACGTTTGTCTGCAGACAAATCGACAATGACCCGGTGGGGCGCTTGCGCTTCAATTGCATCGACATAAGGCCCGCCAACGCCGTCCGGCAACGCCAACACAACCACATCGGCCTTGCGCTCCGCCGCCTCTGCGGGTGCTAATTCTTCGAACTTAATGTCGTCAGTAATTTCCGGCGCAAGCTCGCGCACGGGCTTGCCCGCGAACTCACGGGAAACGGCATAGGCAAGCGCCAGGTCCGGGTGCCGGGCGATAAGGCGCAGCAATTCCCGGCCCGTATGCCCCCGCGCGCCAACAACGCCGACGAGATAAAGCGCGCTCATGTGTCTTCCAAAAGTTGCGGCGCGCCGTCGTCGGCGCCAGGCTCGAAGCTTTCCGGCATTTGCGCGATTTGATCGACAATTTTGCCGATGACCGCAAAATCACTTTCCCCGATCCAGAAAACTGTCCAATCACCTCGTTTAAATGATCCGTCCGCATGCTGTGCGTAAAAGGCGTTGAAACGGTTCGCAGTACGCGAGCGCCAAAACAATCGTGGCGACGCGGCCACCAAACGCCGCCACACGGTTCGAGACAGCCCCTCGCCCCGGGCCGCATCAGCAACGGCGAATTTATCGAGGTAGTCATACCCATCGCGCCGGGAAACAATCGCGCCGGCGCGGTAATTCTCGGATAAATGCGCCATCTGAAACGGCAAGTCGGCCCACCAGTCGCTTTTTAGACGCCGCCGAAACGCGCTTTCGACGAGCCGTGTGACGGCGCCCGCATCAATCTGGTCTTTGCTCTCAATGCTGACGATACGCTCGCCTTTGCGGATCAATGTGCCCGAGCCGCCATGGGTAAACAGTTCACGTATCAGCCCGGTTGGCTTTGTAATAGAGACGGACGTTTCTTCAGGAGCGTCCGCGAGGAGCTTTTTGATCTCTTGCAGCTTTAACCGCATCCCCGAATGGACCCAGGGTTGGCTCACCAAATTATCATAGTCCGACGCCAGATTAATCGAGTGTATGGCTTGCCCGTCCTCGCCCAGCAAACCGCCGACGCCCGTTAGAAAAATAATCTTGAGCGGGCGCAATGCATGGACGAGCGCGCGCGTCGCAGCATCCGCGTTGATGTTGACGAGCTGGCCGCCACGGGCGACGCCGAGACAGGTGATCACCGGCAAGGCGCCAGACGCGACGACCGAGCGAATAACATCTTCGCGCACCCGGGTCGGCTCCCCGACAAAGCCAAATTTATCCTTATCAAGATAGTCCGCTTCAATAGCGCCGGCGTTCACTGAATGGGCTTCAACGCCTTGGGCGCGAATGGCTTCAACGAATTTCAAATTCTCATCAACAAAGACCCGCCGGGCGATGTCTAAGGCGTCGGCGTTTGTGACGCGCTTACCCTCGATTTTTGGGGTCTCGACTTTTGCTTCTGCAAGGGCGTCATCCAGTTGCGGCCCCCCGCCATGGATAACGATCGGCGTCAAACCGACCGTATGCAGAAAGGCGAGCGCTGCTGCGGTTGTCTCTAAGTCCTCACGGAGGATGGCGCCGCCGACCTTTATGACCGCAAAACGCGCCTGGTCCACATGGCTAAATCGGTTGAGATACGAACGGATCTCTTTCCCGTCGCTCATATTCGACAGGAGCTGCACAATTGTTTGCCGGATCTCGCGTTGCCCGGAGACCCGCCGTCCAAGGTCATGTTGGAAATTCATGGCAAAAGAGCCCGTTATGTCTCGCTCGTCTACGATATTTACGCGTTCGTCATAGTGTTACGTCAGCCGCGGCGACAGGAAGAGCGCTACTCGCTCTAACTCTTCCGACTTCGGCCGCACGAAAAAAGCTCTAGCACAGATTTGTAACCATTTGCGAATGGCCGATAGCAATAAACTTCCACGTCATTTTGCACCTTATCTTTGGCGACTATTCACCGAGCATAACGGACGAGTAAGTATCCCAGAGCTCAGAGAGCTTTCCTTCATCGATTGGCGCCCGCTGAGCTTCTAAATTCACGTTCTCAAAAAATTGAAACTTCATAGTCTCTGGGGGGACGGGATTGGCGTTCTCTAAAAACGCAGCCGGTCCAAACAATTGATAGTAGTCTCGATACTGAGCGAAAAAGGCAAAGAATTGCTCTGCTTTATTAAATATTACAGAGTTATATAGGTTTTTGTCGTTCACATAAGTATAAATATCGTCCCGTGTTGCTCGTAGCTTGGTTGTGTCGATGATATTTCCCGTTTCGTAAGAGATGGCCAATAATTCGTTTGAAAAACATGTTTTCAAAATAGCTTGCGACAACCATTCAGCTTCTGTCGCTCGAAAAATATCAAATGCAAGAACACAACGATAATTTCTGTTCGACATGAAATTTTCGTCTAAGTGCTGATCTTTTTTTATCCAAG
>JBCCTV010000004.1:0-35286 GCA_039197915.1 Pseudomonadota bacterium
GGCATGAACCCGCTTGCGCAGGTCGAGAGAATAACTTCGGGGCATCCTGAACCTCCTGTTCAGGATGAATCACTGTTCGAAACAACTGCAAAGACCAATCGATTCTATCTGGTAGCGAAATGCTCTAGAGCCTGCGTTCTGCCCCGGTGCGCTGTGCGGATCAGTCTCCGCAGGCGGCGCTTTTCACCCGTCAATTCCGTAAATGAGCCGCATACAACAAAAGGGTCTAATAGACTTTTTCGCCGCCGGAGCGAAGGGCAAATACCTGGTCATGCGGTATGCGGAGCGCTTCGAGCTTTCGCATGGGTAAGCCAAGCGCATAGCCTCGGATCAGGCGGCCGATGCCGCCATGGGCGACAACGATCGTCGGGCCCCGCAAACTCGTCAAAAAGTCGCGCGCGCGTCCGGCCGCATCCGCGTAGGGCTCACCGCCCGGGATTTCAAAACGCCAACGCGCCTTGGCCTGGCGGTCAAAAACGCCAGGGTCGTCCGCCTCAATTTCTGCGCGCGTTTTGCCGTTCCACTCGCCCAAGTCAATTTCCACCAGCCGGTCATCGAGGGCGTATCGCTTGATCGGAAGCTCCATCTCTCTACGGATTATTTCAAGCGTCTCGACGGCGCGCGAAAGTGGGCTCGTTACAAATTGAACCGTGCCTCGCTCGCGGATGAGTGAGCCTAGAACGCGCCCGTTCCTGGCTGCCTGGGCGCGCCCGGTTTCGTTTAAGGGGATGTCCGAGAGCCCCTGCAAACGTTGTTCGGCGTTCCAGTCTGTCTGTCCGTGTCGGACAAAATAGAGGGGGCTCCGCAGCCGCAAAGCGCCGCCTGGCAGGCGACGCCAATAGTCAAATAAACCCATCGTTTTGAATTGCCCCCACGTAGCCGATCGCCAACCCCATCGGCGACGATAGGGTATCCCTGATAGGCGCGCCATAATACTGACGACGCGGTAAGGCGCTCATTGACCCATACCATGCAAGCGCTTTTAAGGGCCTCAAAACCGCCGCGAAAAAGGGAAAGAGACGAAGCTGTGAGTGAAAAGCAATCCGCAAAAGCAATCATCGACCGCCTAGGCCTTGAGCCCCACCCAGAAGGCGGCTGGTTCCGGGAAACTTTCCGAGATAGCGCTCAGTTAGATAACGGTCGTTCAGCCTCAACGGCGATTTACTTTCTACTGCAAGCAGGGGAGTTTTCCCATTGGCACCGTGTTGATGCGGTCGAGGTATGGCATTTTTACGCTGGCGATCCGCTCGTGTTGTCGATTTCCGAAAACGGGGTTGATGCGCGCAGCCTTCATCTGGGGGCGGAGTTTTCTGCCTATCAACAACCACAAATTGTGGTGCCGGCAAATGCTTGGCAAGCGGCGGAAACGCTGGGGCGTTGGACGCTTGTGGGATGCACCGTTGCGCCCGGATTTGATTTTGCGCATTTTGAGCTCGCGCCGCCCGATTGGCGTCCAGAACCCAGGGGCCAATAATTCTGATGACGGAGCTGTTTTGTGGCGCCGGGATTATACGTTTTGTGGGGCCGGGCTTGTTCCGGGCAGGGTTGGCAATTTCACCGGCGATGCGATGGCATTGAATTGATGGATGCTGAAAAAGTGACAGAGGCAGGCTCCAAACAGTTGCCGGGCAAGCCGAACATAATATCGAAAGCGTCGCGGAGGTTCGGTCAGAACATCCAGTCCAGGAGAAATGTGCTTCTCTCTTATGTCGATTGACGAACGCACCCTAAGGATTGCGACTGGCAATACGAGCTGGTGGAAATCCCGAAAGTACCGGCGGGAAGCGGCGCATACGTTGCTTTATTTGCGCAATGCCGGGTGGCGCCTTGCGGCAGTTGAGCGCTTGCCGCGAAACGGCGCCGACACGCGAATCTTTTCAGTCTACAAACTTTATCGACGCTAACACGCGCGGCAAATAGCGGAAACTACCGCACACTTTTCGCGCGATGCGTTACGCTGCCCTCGGCGCCCGTGATGATCCGGTAAGACGGCTCATTGGAGGGGCGTCAGGCATATTCATTTGGCCAAGCTTAGTTGTCTCCATCCGTGGCGCTCGCTTCTGTCGCCTCTTCATTTTCTGCCGTTTCCGCGTCACTTTCTGCGCTGTCGGCTTCGGTTTCCTCACCTTCCGAGGTTTCTTCGGCGGTCGCCTCAATCTCTACAAGGATCGTCTCAATTTCATCCATGATCGCCTCGGCGCGTCGAACAAGCGCCCGGTGCGCATCAGGTGTGGCGAGGTCGACACCAGCATTTTTCATGAGCGTGTAGGGGTGGTCCGATCCGCCGGCCTTCAGCATGGTGATAAATCGGTCGCGGGCTTGCGTATCGCCTGACGAGATTTTTTCGGCGAGCGACGATGCAGCCGCAATAGATGTGGCGTATTGGAAGACATAAAAGTCATAGTAAAAATGGGGGATATAGGCCCATTCGATCCCATAAAGATCATCGATTTCCATCACGCCTTTTTCGTGGCCGTGGTAGCGCTTCAAAAGATCGAGGTAAATCTCGGTGAGCTTGGCGCCTGTAATGGGCTCGCCAGCATCTGCAAGGGCGTTCGCGCGATATTCAAACTCTGAAAACATCGCCTGGCGAAAATACGTGCCACGGAGCGATTCAAGCGCGAAACCAAGATAGTACAGCTTTTCCTGGGGCGTTTCCGCGCGGGCGACGACGAGGTCCTGCAAGAGCATCTCGTTCATGATTGATGCGGTTTCAGCGATAAAGGTCGCGTAGTCGGCGGTTTCAAATGGCTGGGCGTCGTTTGCAAGGACCGAATGAACCGCATGCCCAAATTCGTGGGCGAATGTTGACGCGCTCTCGTAATCATCATTGTGGTTTAAAAGAACGTAAGGGTGGACGTCGTAGGCTGCGCCTTGCATGTAAGCGCCGGAGCGTTTGCCCGTTTGCGGATAGATGTGCATCCATCGTCCGCTTACGCCCTTATCATAGGCGTCGAGATAGGGCGCGCCGAGCGGCGCCAGGGCTTCGCGGGTAATTTCAATAGAAGTCTCGATGCTGAATTCTTTATCAAGCGCCACAAGCGGTGGGTAAATGTCGTGGTAGCCCATGGCGTCTTCAATGCCGAGCATGCGTTTGCGTAGCGCGAAATAGCGATGCAACGTGGGCAGGCTTGCGTTCACTTCCGTGATCAGCGTTTCATAAACGGCGGTCGGCATGGCGTCGTCAAACAGGGCGCGCTCAGCCGATGTTTCGAATTTTCGCTGCTCTGTCTGAAGGCGTAGGCCTTTCAGGTGCCCGCCGAGAACGGCCCCCATGGTGTTTTCAAAACCCTTCCAGGCCCCCCAAAACTGATCGAAGACCAGTTTACGATCGGCGCGGTTTGCGGACTGGCGAAAGCGCGAATAGGCCGCTTTGTCGAGCGTAAGCGCCTCGCCGTCGCTGAGCGTTATCTCTGGCCACGGAAGGTCTGCATTTGCAAGAATGGTGTAGATATTGTTTGGCGCTTCAGTAGCAGGCGACGTCGCCGCTAGAAGCTTTTCTGAGGCTGCGTCCAGTGTATGGGGTGCGCGGCGCAGAACGTTCTCAATGTAGAAGCGATGTTTGTCGAGACGTTTTTCCTTATTTAATAAACCTGCCACGCGCTCTTCGCCAATTGTGAGGATTTCCGGGTTTAACCAGCTTGTTGCGGAAGAAAAGTCATTATACGTCTTTTGCGCTTCTTGGCGGCGCGCTTCGCCGTCGGCGTCCCGAATGTCTTCGTCGGCCCCGAGGCTTGCATAGGCGTAAATCTGATATAGCTCTTTGAGCGTCAGAAAAATCGTATCCATTGCTGACGCCATCGCAGCGCCGCTTTCTCCAAACCCGTCTCGTAAGGCCTCTAACGTCTCAATCTTTTGATTGACCGCTTCACGCGCCGACGCCCAATCGTCCTGGGTCGAGTACAGATCTGTCAGATCCCATTCATCGGGGTTTCCCGTTTCTGCAGATTTTTCTGACGTCGACTGCGCGCTTCTTTCACCGCCGTCGCCGTTCTTGTCGCCTGAGCAGCCCGCCAAAACGAAAAGAAATGCGGCAACTAAGGCGCTCGCGAGGGATCGGCTTCGCAATATCATTAAAAAACGCTCCATCTGAATCCGGGCGCTGTTCAGCGCAGATTTGGTCGTAAAGGGACGACGGTTTTGAGAATTTCGGCCAGTAGGCCTCGCCGGTCGGCGAAGATCCTAAGTTTGGCAGCGGCCGGGGCTCACGTCCAGCCGCTGCGACGCCTGTTTCGATGGCGCACCTGAATTCTTCGTTAACGATTTCGCCCGCGGCTCAATCCCCTGGTGGCGGCATTCTGCCCTCAATGGTTGCGCGCTCCTGCGTCCAAACCGCGCCAACGCGCGCACTCATTGCGCAATTTTCTTGACCTCGGTTTGTAACAGTTTTATGACACAAACATACGAGGCGCACCTATTGCGCTAGAAAATCTAAAATTGGAGAATGAAAACATGACGGTATCGAAAATCATAAAAACCGCCGTCGCCGGTTTCGCGCTGGCGTTCGGCGCAGTCGCCATCGCCTTCGCGAGCGGCGCTGCGCCAGACAATTATGAAGACGCGGCGCGGGACTATGTGGTTGAGCGGTTGAGCAATCCGGCCGGCGCACGTGTTCGCTTTGAAAGCGAGCCCTATGAAGTCTTCGCTGATATTGGCCGGTATGAGGGCGTCGCCGGGTGGGCGGTTGACGTTCGTGTCCGCACCCGCCTCGCCAATGGCGAAGTCACGCGCTTCCAGCCTTACACCATCATCTTTGTGGACGGCGACCCGGTCGCGCTCCGCAGTGATTTGCGCAAAATGACCCGCGCCTAACGAAACTATCCAAAGGACTTGCGGGTTTCGACCGTGAAAGCGAAAGCCGCAAGTCCTGGGATTTTCCTGGATCGCGTCTTCAGCAGTCGGATTAGCGCCAACATCTAAACGACAGTCTTGAATTCAACGCCTTCCGCTTCTTCAAAACTACTAGGCTATTGCCGCGCCAGCGCCGTATCGATCATGTCGGCGGTCTCGTTTGCACCAAAGATTTTGATGAAGGGCCCCATTCGCGGCCCTTCGGATTGTCCGAACACGACCTCATAAAGCCCCTTAAACCATTCCCGAATATTCTCGTAGTTTTGCGCCTTACCCGCATTGAAGACAGCCGTTTGATAGGCGTCTTCATCCGCATCTTCGCCAAGCGCACGCAACTCAGTCGTTAGCATCGTCAAGGCCGCGCGCTCCCCATCTGTTGGCGGGCGGAAGACTTTTTTCGGTTTAATGAAGGCGTCGAAATAAACGCCCGCATAGGCAATGAGTTCGTCGGCGGCGCGGAGTTCGGCTGGCGTCGCATCCGGTCTATATTTTTTGATGAAACCGGAAAGCACCTGTGGATCCGCATCGCCCGATGCGCTCACCAAGTTTAGCAATAGGGCAAAAGACACAGGCGGCGTATCCACAGGCGGTTCGCCCGAATGGATGTGCCAGGCGGGATTATCCAACACCGCCGCGCCGTCTTGGTCGTGGTACTTGGCCACAAACGTCCAATATTCGTCGATCGCTTTTGGGATCACGTCGAAATAGAGCTTCTTCGCCTTCTTGGGCGATTGAAATACGTATAGGGATAAACTCTCCGGCGAGGCGTAAGTCAGCCATTCCTCAATGGAGATCCCATTGCCCTTTGTCTTTGATATTTTCTTGCCGTTCTCATCGAGGAACAGTTGATAGTTAAAGCCTTCAGGCGGCGCCCCGCCCAACGCTTTAACAATTCGTGACGAGAGTTTAATTGATTCCGTTAGATCCTCGCCCGCCATTTCATAGTCAACGCCGAGCGCAAACCAGCGGCCGGCCCAATCCGCTTTCCATTGCAGTTTTACCGCGCCGCCTGTGACGCTTGTCTCGACTTTTTCGCCATTTTCATCCTCAAAGACCACCGTGCCTGCTTTCGGGTCGCGTTCGAGCATGGGCACATAAAGGACGCGTCCGGTCGATGGCGATATCGGGAGAAACGGAGAGTAGGTCTGGCGCCGCTCGTCGCCAATCGTTGGAAGGATGATGTTCATCACATCATCGTATTTCTCCAGCATACGGATCAACATCTCATCAAACTGCCCCGACCCATAGGCGTCAGTTGCCGAGATGAAGGTGTAGTCAAAGCCGAAGTCGTCAAGGAAAGACCGCAAGCGTGCATTATTGTGGTGGGCGAAGCTTTCGTGTTCGCCGAAGGGGTCAGGGACTTTTGTAAGCGGCATTTGTAGATGCGCTTGCAGCAACTCCTGATTGGGCAGGTTTGGGGGCGCTTTACGCAAACCATCCATGTCGTCGGAAAACGAAATCAATTGGGTCTTGCGTCCGGTGAGCACTTCAAAGGCGCGTTGCACCATGCCGGTGCGCGCGACTTCCTGAAAGGTGCCGATATGCGGCAAACCAGAGGGCCCATAGCCAGTTTCGAAGATGACCGGGCCTTGCTTTTCCGGCATCCGGTCGAGCCTTTTGACAAGCCGGCGCGCCTCACCAAAGGGCCAGGATTTTGCCGCGGCAATTTCTTCCGGTGAAAAGGTGGGTTTTGTCATAGGTCTTCCGCATGCGTGGGCGGAGTGGCGTCCAGTCCGCGAGTGCAATTCGCATCAGTACGCGCTTGCGAAGGCGCGGGTCAACGGGTTGCGGGCTCACCTTGGCGGGCGTACCCTTTGTACTCGCGTACTTCCGGAGAGAAACCAATGGCTGAAGCCCCGCCCCCGCTAACACCCCAGGAGGCGATCATTTATCTGATGGTGATGTCGTCGGCGTCCGACGGCCGCATCGCCGAGTCTGAATTGCGGGCAATTGGCCGCGTCGTGCGCTCCTTTCCGCTTTTTTCGGATGCGGACGAACAAGGGCTTGTTGAAACAGCGGAGGCGTGCGGACGGTTGATGGCGTCGGACGACGGTTTGCATAAGGTGCTGACCGCGGCCCATTCGGCATTGCCGGCCCATTTAAACGAAACGGCGTATGCGGCCGTTGTTGATGTCGTGACCGCGGATGAAAATTTAGACCCGACCGAGATCCGCATTTTGGAGCTTGTCCGTGAGACGCTGGCTGTGCCCGATGACGGGGCCCAGGCGATCGAACACGCCGCGCGGGCGCGCCATTTGACGCTCGATGATGTCGGCTAGCGCCATACAGACGCCAAAGACTTCGCATTTTGCGTCGCTTTGAGGTCTTAGTTTGCGCATAGCAAACAGCTGAACAGCTGCGAATTGGTCCATGGGCGCGTGTTCTGCACGCAGTCGTTTTAACGCTGGCCCAATTAACGCAGCCCCAACTAACGCAACCCCAATTAACGCAACAAAGTGATTGTCACCGCTGAAACGACAAAAGCGATCAGTATATTGAGGACAAAGCCTTCACGCGCCATTCGCGCCATGGCGATCCGGCCCGTTGCATAGACAATGGCGTTCGGCGCTGTCGCCACGGGCAGCATAAAGGCGCATGAACATGAAATCGCGGCTGGGATCATCAACAGTTCGGGCGCGAGCCCGGCGCCTGTGGAAACGGCCGCCAATAACGGCATTAAAAGGTTCGCCGTCGCCGTGTTTGATGTCACTTCGGTCAGGAAAGTGACGGACACGCAAAGCGCTAGAACCATCGCCACAACAGGGGCGTTTGTCAGTCCAGCAAGGCTATTGGCTAAGACCTCTGCAAGTCCGCTCTCGCGAAACCCGCTGGCGATGCAAATACCGCCTGCAAACAATAACAGCATGCCCCACGGGATTTCATTGGCTGTCTCCCAATCGAGGAGTGCGCCGCCTTTTCCGTTGGGGATGATAAACATGGCGACGACGGCGGCCATAGCGACCGTTGAATCGCCGGCCCCACTGGCGCCAATCAGCCCCGTCCATCCGCCAAAGGGCTCGGTACGGGTAATCCAACCAAGGATTGTTACGCCGAAAACCATCAGTGTGCGCGCCTCTTCGGGACGCCACGGACCGGATTCCGGGAGTTCCGGCGATGTCACGCCGCCCATCGACCGGGTCAGCCACAGGCCGATGATAGGGACGCCGATTGCGACGGAGGGCAGACCCGTCGCCATCCATTGGGAGAAAGCGTATTCCTGGCCCGTCGCCCGTTCGTAAGCGTCGGCAAAAATTAAGTTTGGCGGTGTGCCGACTAGGGTCGCCGTGCCGCCGAGCGATGCCGCATAGGCGATGCCCAAGAGAAGCGGCGTCGCGAGGCGTTCGTTATCCGTACGCGCAATGATCGCGAGCGCCATGGTGGCGAGCATTAGCGTCGTCGCCGAATTTGATATCCACATGGATAAAACGGCGGAGGCGAACATAAAACCCAAAACAAGACGTCTGCCCGACACGCCGACGAGCTTGATCATGTAAAGGGCGAGCCGTTCGTGTACACCGGATTTTTCAAGCGCTTTTGAGAGGATAAAAGACGCCATCAACAGGATGATGACGAAAGACCCGAGCGCGCTTGCGGCCGCGCGCTGGTCGAGAACGCCAAAAAGCGGGAACAGCGCAAAAGGGGTGATTGAGGCCGCCGGGATCGGCAAGGCTTCCGAGACCCACCAAAACGCCGTGAGCGCGGTGATGCCGGCCGTCGCCACGATCGGCTGGGGTTGGCCCAACAGCGCCGTCAGGCCCGCAACCCCCGCTGCGAAAACAGCGCCGCTTAAAATCCGTTTGACTTTCACGCCGCGGCCTCGTTCGGATCGTGTTCCGCCGCCAGATATTCCGCCGAGCGCATTTCCATTAGGCGTGAGGCGGTGCGCTCAAACTCAAACGCGCCGTCGCCTTTCGGGTAGAGGTCGTCTGGTTCGGCGTCCGCAGAGCAGACAAGTTTCGTGCGGCTGTCGTAAATGGCGTCGATCAGCGTTACAAAGCGCTTTGCCTCGTTTCGGTTTTCAGGGCCCATCATTGGGATCTGATCGATAAAAATCGTGGCGTAGCGTCTTGTCATTTCAAGATAGTCATTGGCGGCCAAGGGCTGTGCGCAAAGCGTTTTAAAGTCCGTACGCACCGCATCGCGAGCTGTTCTCTCAAAGGTCAGCGTTCGACCTTTTACCGTAAAGCTATCTCGGCGTTCATTGGCGCCGCAGATGACGCGCGCCCAGGCGGCGTCCATCGCTGCGTCTGCATCGGCGCCCAGGGGTGAGTAGTAGATCGGCGCCCCGACAAGCCGTTTCAGTCGATAGTCCTCGCCACTATCGAGGCGAAAGCTCTCAGTTTTTTCCTTCAACATGTCTATGAAGGGTAAGAAAAGCTGCCGGTTTAAGCCATCCTTATAGAGATCATCGATCGTTCGGTTGGAAGTGGCGACAACAACCACGCTGTTTCTAAAAAGTCCCTCGAAGAGCCGTCCGAGGATCATTGCGTCTGCAATGTCCGTCACCTGGAATTCATCAAAGCAAAGAAGCTGCGCCTCGGCGGCAAGGTCATAGGCAGCATACGGAATAGGGTCGTCGGCCGATGCTTTGTCGTAGGCAGGGTGCGCGCGCTTTTTTCTTGTTTCGGCAACGCGCCAATCACCGATACGATCATGCGCTTCGGCCATGAATTCATGGAAGTGAAGCCTGCGGCGCGGTTCAACGCTCGTATTGTTGAAGAACAGATCCATCAGCAGGGTTTTGCCGCGGCCCACGCCGCCCCAAAGATAAAGCCCGCGCGGCGGCGGCGATGGTCGCCTGCGGAAAAGGCCCTTTCGATCTGCGCGGTGTTTTTCTAACGCGTCGTGTAACGCTTGCAGTTTCTCTATAGCCGCCGCTTGCGCCGGGTCGGCGTCGAGCGCGCCCTCGGTTATGAGGACGTCGTAGCGGGAGGATGGGCCGTGCATCATGAAAGCTATAAACCGCACCTTTAAATTCTTAAAGGCGTCTGGGTCGATCGCTTATCAGGCGTAATCCGAAACGAGTGAAATGGTTAGCCGGCTGAACGCGTAGGCCGATTGACCATCATCTTCTTGATTTCAGAAATCGCTTTCGCTGGGTTTAGACCTTTGGGGCAAACCTGGGCGCAGTTCATAATAGTGTGGCAGCGATAAAGCTTGAAATCGTCCTCGAGTTTATCCAGTCGCTCGTCAGTCTTTTCATCGCGACTGTCCGCAAGCCAACGGTAAGCCTGGAGCAGGGCTGCAGGTCCTAGATATTCATTCTCGCCGTCCTTGTCGCCGTTCCACCAATAGGAGGGGCAAGACGTCGAGCAGCACGCGCACATGATGCATTCGTAAAGACCATCGAGCTTTTCGCGTTCATCTTTCGACTGGGTAAGCTCGCCGTCTTTATCATCGACCGTCGCTTGTAGGAACGGTTCGACATAAGCGTGCTGGCGGTAGAAATTTGAAAGATCGGTGACAAGATCTTTTACGACGGGCTGGTGCGGGAGCGGGTAGATCGCAATGTCCCCCTTCGCCGGCAAATCATCCATGCCTTTCGTGCACGCGAGCGTATTGGCGCCGTTAATGTTCATTGCGCAGGAACCGCACACGCCTTCGCGACAGGACCGCCGGAAGGTCAAGCTTGAGTCGACCTCATTTTTAATCTTGATAATCGCGTCCAACACCATGGAGACGTCGGACACGTCGATCTCATAGCTGTCGACCCGTGGATTGACTCCGTCCTCGGGATCGTAACGATAAACGTTAAACGTGCGATATTGCGGCGTATGCCCGTTCGCCTTCGAGCGGTCCGCTTTAAAGACCTTACCAGCACCCGAAATTTGTGAGTTTTTTGGTAGTGTTAATTCGACCATCGCTCGTGCTCCATCTGGATCGGAACGTAGTGGCACACGAACACGTTCTAAAGGGTTTCGTCGTCGCAGAGCCCCAGATTTATTCGGCTTTTAGCGGTTTGTTGGTTATCCGCAACGCTATGAAAACCGCTGTCCGCAGGCGCTAATCATTCGCAAGCGAGCGAAGCGGTCTAAGGTCTTGGTAGTTCGGCGCACGCTTCTCTGACTTTGCCATAAAACTCTCGCGAATGTCTTCGCCGCGAAGCATGCCGGCGTTCCAAGTCACAATATAGTCGAGCGCATCAGCGGTGGAATGGTCACGGGCGTAGTTGATCATCCGTTTCGCGCCTGTGATCGCCAGCGGTGAGTTGGCGGCGATGCGTTTCGCAACCTCCATAGTCGCTTCGAGGCACTCATCCGCTGTCGCATAAACATCGTTAACGAGGCCCAATTCTTTTGCTTTGTGAGCGGTTAGCTTCTCAGCGGTGTAAGACATCTGGCGCACCCAGCCCTCGGGCATCAGTTTACAAAGCCGCGGGTAAGTGCCGACGTCCGCCGTCATGCCAAGGGCCGTCTCTTGGATGACAAAATAGGCGTCCTCAGAGGCGTACCGGCAATCCGCCGCCGTCACCATGTCGACAGCCCCGCCAATCACGCCGCCCTGGAGCGCACACAAAACGGGCATACGCGCTTTTTCAAGCGCCGAAAAACTATCCTGCAGCCGGGTCGTGTTGTGGCGAAACGCTTCTGCACTGAGTTGGGGGTTGTCCGGGTCCGCGTCGAGCGCGCCTTGCGTGAAGACGGAAAGATCCATGCCGGCGCTGAAGTGTTTGCCCTCGGACGAAATAACGAGGACGCGGGCCTTGGCGTTGTCCGAGAGATCATTAACGACCGCCGGAAGCTCGAGCCAAAACTCCGGGATCATCGAATTCGCTTTTTCGGGCCGGTTGAGGCGGAGGTGAGCGATCGCGCCGTCGATTTCGAGGTCAAAGCATGTATAGGCTGGCATCTTTGAAATCCTTTTCGCTTTCTGACAAAGCACTCTAACCGGCGCCGTGAGGCAAGCGCGCGGCGCAGTTTGATCGATCGCTCGACTTGATGAATGTGATAGCGGCCAAGGCCACAGGAGGCCCGCGAGGTATCTGTTTGGCTAAACAATACTTAGCGATATCTCGATCTGCTCGCCGGGCCCTAACGCTTTGCCGGCAAGACCAGGATCGTCGCTCAGAAATGCGCCTGGCGCATGGGTCACCGGTTCAAGGCAGAAGAAATCTGCGTTTTCTGGGGCGTAGAGATGGAGCATCGGCGCGGTGGAGCGGATTTCAGTGACGCCGTGGTCATCTTCAATGCGCGCTATGCCATGGAAGCCCAAATAGGTGTTGTCGCGCGTGTGCCCGGGCAAGCTTGCAGAGCCGCCGCCCCCGATGGCGTCCGGTCGATCGCTTAAGCCCCCAAGGGGCGTGCGCCTAGGCTGCGTGTCGTTTTGCGCGGCTCTGCCTGCTGGTCCGTCCCCTGCTGGTGCGTCGGCGTCGATATCCGGGGGACGCCAATATTGCGACGCCTTAAACGTCACGCGCGTTGTTTCGAGCCGCCTGAAATAAGGGTGCAGACCGAGGCCGGCTGGCATCGTCTTTTCACCAATGTTCTTTAAACGGAGCGTCAATGTGGCGGCGTTATCGGTAAGCGAGACGCCATATTCTGCGCGGTAGGGGAAAGGAAAGCCGCCCGGCGCCTTCGCGTCGTGGTCAAAGCCAAGCGCCAATTGATCGGTATGCTGCGATAGGATCCGCCATGCGGACACGCACGCTTCACCATGCAGTGCGAAGTGCGTGTCTGCTGACGGCAGTGTTGGGGCGAGATTGCCTGTGACGTCACCATAGGAAAATATATTCGGCAGACGTCCGAAATATGGGACGCACGGAAAGCAGGCGGATCGGCAGGGGTCCCGCGCGCAATCTTCGAGCGACGAAGATCTAAGTATGTCGTCCCCTTCGCGCGTAAGGGAAAGGATCGTCGCCCCGAGCTTTGGGACGATTTCTAAAGCATATCGCGACGACCGGAGCTTGACAGTCTCCTGGCGCTCCGGTCCGGCGCTCGGCGCATTTCCCATAACGCCCTTTTAGACGCGCTTATCCACGCCGCTAATTATGGCCCAGTCCACGCACGTAACATGGCCCAGGCCGAGCCCCTAACCAATATTATTTCGACCTACGCCGCGCGTTGTCGCCTCTCATTGTCGACGCCGTCGAGGAAGACCCACAGGGCGTTCGCAAGCGCGCCAGCTGCGTCAACAGCATCTGCGGCTTCGTCCGCCTCCAGACGGTCCATTAAGTCTCGGCAAACCTCGGCATGTTCCTCATCGGCCGCCTCGTGCACAGTGAAGAATTTCAACGTACGCGGATCGTCGATTTTATATTGAGTTTTCAAGCCATCAATCTTGGTGCGGGCAATATCGGGAATTTGGCTTTCATAGGCGTAAAGAGCGCCTAGCGCGGAGGCGAAACTTTTCGATGACAAATCTCGAAATGCTTTTATGAGTTGCTGCGTTTCCGGGCGAACGGTCGCCTCGCGCACGCTGTCGGAGCAAGCGCCCAGGCCTTCGGCGAACTCAAGCCAGAGCGTCGGGTGATCGGTTTTGCCGTCGGCGACGCCTTCTTCCTCTGCAAGGTTTTCCGCCAGCATGCGTCGCCCCTCAGCATCGTCACAAAGACAGTGGGCTTGAGAGACCGCCCTGGGAAAAGCCTCAACATGATGAAAATATTGCCGGGCGTAGTCTTGGAGCGTCTCTATATCCAGCCGACCTGCAACCCAATCTTTGTAATACGGATGGTCTAGCATGCGCTTTGCGTTGATTGCGCTGTCAGCGCGTCGCGAAGTCGAGTTATGTTCGGATGAAATGATCGTGCTCACGGGCGGTAAATCTCCTTTGTTCAACATCGTTGTACACCAAATCACAGCTTCCTGTCACCTGAAATCAATACATGCCTTTGGCGGTGGTTTCTTATTACGTGTAAAGACTAGTGGGTAATCACTGAGATTGGGCGCCTGTTTATGGGCGGGACGTAGGTAGATCTCTCTAGCGCGGTGGAGGGGAGGGCGGGTTGACGGTTACAATCAGAGAGATGCGCCCCCATGAGGTGGCGATGCGCGTGAACTATTTTCACGACGCCAGCGATGCTGATTTGGCCCGCATGGGTGTCGATCGATCGAAGTTGCCCGCACGCAATGAGTGGATTAATTTCTACACGTCTGATTACAAACGCCCGATCGAGGAACGCGCCTGCGTTCACCTTCTCTGGCTCTATGATGGCGCACCTGTTGGGATGTCATCGGTGGACCGGATTAAGTATGGCCGTGAAGCGCGCATGCATCTGAGCATTTTCAAACCGCAAGCGCGCGGTAAAGGCGTCGGCTCCACTGCAGTGTGCGCCAGCGTCGAGTTTTATTTTTCCCGTCTAAACCTAAGCAGACTTTATTGTGAGCCGAATGCATTGAATGAAGCGCCAAACCGCGTGCTGCAGAACGCCGGGTTCCGCTATGTCCGATCCTACCGAACGACGCCTGGCGAAATTAATTTCGAACATATTGTCACACAGTGGGAAATAGTGCGATAACCCATATGTTGCGTTGCAGCATCGTCATTTGGCTTTGTTTCACTGAATTGTTGCGTGCCCTGTGATCAACCTCACGCGCCCATCGCGTGCGGCGGGTTAGATATTTTTTGCGTCGGGCCGACCTTACGGCTCACATAATTAGGAGAGAGAGAATGTTCGCAAAAAAAGCTTCCGTATTTGCCTTTAGCGCCGGCGTCGCCCTGTTGAGCGTCGCCTCAGCCGAAGAGGCGTCCACCGAATTCCGTATCGAAGCGCCAAAGACGGAATATATGACGCCGGTTTCGATGAAGGATTTCCAGAAAAAGCTTCGGGTGGCGGCCCGCCAATATTGCTATACGCCAAGCATCGCCAGCAACGCCCATGCGTCTTTAAAGTGTCAGCGCCAGATTGTGTCCGCCGTCATGGCGAAGATTGAAGCGCGCGACGGCATCTTAGTCGCCGCAGCAAAATAACGGTCTGGCGCGAAAAACTTAATCATTATGCTGATTGCCTTGGCCGACTTCATTGGGGGCGGCCGAGGCGATCGACCACGCCAGGTTTGTGCGTCGATTCCTGAGGGCGCGCAGCCAAAATAGATGTCGCTTTCCCAATTTTATCGGTCACATGGACCTGTTGTGATGGGCCGAGCGCCTGGTAAGCCCGCTGCAGTTCAGCCAAGCACGCCCCGTGATAGGGCGCTGGCTTCGTCCTAAAGCTGCCGCCGCGCGAGGACGCGTGAACGGAGGCGTTCCCAGCGGCAGAAGCGGACAAGGTCGACAACGCCTGCCCATTGGCTGCAAGGTAGGGCAAATATTCTGTTGACAGAAGATCGAAGAAAAATTCTAGATCGTCCGGAACTGTCGTGAGGCGCGGCTTATCATTGAAGGCTTGCGGGGTGATTGCCCATAGCCGCGATACCCAAAGGAGCGTGTTCGGCGCCTCTGCACGCATAATTGCGGCCGGCGTTGGGTCGCTTGAAAAGTGCCGAAAAAACGGTCCGAACAAGCCGAAATCAGCCTCGCAAGGGCGATCGCCAAACAAAAACGGGCGTTTTGCAAAGACCTTTTCCAGCGCTGCCAATGTCTCGTGGAAGAGCGCTTCGACCGCGAACCGGTTCGCCTTGGCGACCCCGTCGCCGCTTAAGAATACCCGGCGTTGGCGATATTCTATAAACAATCGACGCAGAAGGTGCGGACCCGGAACATCTCGAAGCATTGTGCGTGCGATTTGGCTGCCCATTAGTTTGCGATCTTCGGGGAAAGCCCAACGGTAATAGAGCGCTGGCCGCCAGAGCCATTCGTCGAATAGGTCCTCGAATAGAATTGAGTAGAACGCGGTCAGCTTGTCGCGCGGACGAAGTTGAGGTTCGGTGCGCAGATCTTCAAACTCGGCAATGATCGCCGTCGTGTCACTGAGCACCCGTCCATCGGGCGTCACGACTTGCGGCATTTGTCTGACGCCCGTCTGGGCGCCAAACCGTGCAAACTCTTTGCTCGATATTTCGCGAAGCGCGTAGCCTAGACCCTTAGCCCTGAAATAGGCTTCGAGCTTGCCGGTGAAATACGATAATGAAAGGCCGTAGACGATGTATTTTTCGTCTACGGCCATATAAAAGAATTCCGGGGTGGGACTAACGCGTTAGTAAACCCGCGCTTTCGGTTCGATATACTTCATATCTTCCGTCATCGTATAATCGTGAACGGGTCGATAATCGAGCGAGGCTTTGCCATTTTGGAACCAAGACGCGGTGTGTTTCATCCAGTTTTCGTCGTCTCGTTCAGCGAAGTCTTCGCGCGCATGGGCGCCGCGGCTTTCTTTCCGGTTCGCCGCTGATTCCATCGTCACAACTGCTTGCGCAATCATGTTGTCGAACTCAAGCGTTTCGACGAGGTCCGTGTTCCAGACCATGGAGCGGTCGCTCACACTTATATCAGGCATGCTGTCAAAGACGTCGCGAATGAGCGTCTGGCCCTCTTCAAGCACTTCGCCCGCTCGGAAGACGGCGCAATTCGTCTGCATCACCTCTTGCATTTTTGAACGCAGTTCAGCGGTCGGCGTTGACCCTTCTGCAAAGCGGAACCGGTCGAGGCGCGCGAGTGCGTCCTGTCCAGCGTCTGGCGGCAGCGGCTTATTCGGCGTGTTCGGATCAACGATCTCGCCACAGCGTAGGCCCGCTGCACGGCCAAAAACAACGAGGTCTATGAGCGAGTTCGAGCCAAGTCTATTGGCGCCGTGAACCGATACGCAGGCCGCCTCGCCAATCGCCATGAGGCCGGGCACGATAGCGTCGTTGTCTTCACCTTTTTTGGTGACGACTTCGCCGTGGTAATTTGTCGGTATGCCGCCCATATTGTAGTGGACTGTGGGTATAACGGGGATCGGTTCCTTGGTCACGTCAACGCCCGCGAAGACGCGCGCGCTTTCAGAGATGCCAGGGAGGCGCTCTGCAAGGATCGCCGGGTCAAGGTGGTTCAGGTTTAAGTGAATATGGTCTTTATTCGGACCAACGCCGCGCCCTTCGCGGATCTCAATCGTCATGGCGCGCGATACAACATCCCGGGAGGCCAAGTCCTTCGCTGACGGCGCATAGCGCTCCATGAAGCGCTCGCCCTCGGAGTTCGTCAGATATCCGCCTTCGCCTCGGGCGCCCTCGGTGATTAAAACGCCAGCGCCGTAGATGCCGGTCGGGTGGAACTGCACGAACTCCATGTCCTGGAGCGGCAGGCCTGCGCGCAGCACCATGGCGTTGCCATCGCCGGTGCAGGTGTGGGCGGATGTGCACGAGAAATAAACCCGGCCATAACCGCCGGTCGCCAGCACGACCATTTTCGCGTTGAAACGGTGGATGGTTCCGTCATCGAGCTTCCACGCCATCAGGCCCTGGCACTCGCCGTCGTCATTCATGATCAAGTCGAGGGCGATAAATTCGATGAAGAACTTGGCGTTCTGTTTCACCGATTGGCCGTAAAGGGTGTGCAGAATTGCGTGGCCGGTTCGGTCTGCGGCGGCGCACGTGCGTTGGACTTGCCCTTCGCCAAAGTTTTTGGTCATGCCGCCGAAGGCGCGCTGGTAAATCTTCCCCTCGTCGGTGCGAGAGAACGGCACGCCCCAATGCTCCAGCTCGTAAACAGCCGCGGGCGCATTCTTACAGAGATATTCTATGGAGTCCTGGTCGCCGAGCCAGTCAGACCCCTTAACGGTGTCATACATGTGCCAGCGCCAATCGTCCTCGCCCATATTGCCGAGCGCTGCAGAGATGCCGCCTTGGGCTGCAACCGTGTGGGAGCGGGTTGGGAAAACTTTCGTGACGCACGCCGTTTTAAGGCCAGCCTGAGCTGCGCCGAGCGTCGCGCGGAGGCCGGACCCGCCCGCGCCAACGACCACAACGTCATATTCGTGGTCAATAATCTCGTATGAAGATGCCGACATTTGTGCGCCCTATCTCTTCCGTCAACGGTAGCGTTACGGGGTGAACATTAGGTTCCGATTGAAAATAACGCGAGCCAAGTCGCCGCAACGACGGCGACAACGAAAACCCAATTCGCGGTGTTGAAGATACGATTGAGCGAACCATGGAAGTAGTCCGCCAAGACCTCGTGCATGCCAATGCGCATGTGAAAAGCGCCCACGGTAATCAACGCGCCGAACAACATCTTCGTTACCGGGGAGGCAAGCCATGCGCGCGCATCGGCGTAACTATCGCCTGCGTGAATAACCACGCTTGCGACGAACCAGAGGATTAATGGGGTGAGAACCACGGCGCTGGCGCGTTGCATCACAAATGTGGACGTTCCCTTATGCGCCATCGCTCTTAAGCCCCCTTCGCATTGAGGCCAGCAATTAAGAGACCGAATGTGATAACGGCGGAGGCCGCATAAATCGCCCAGGCGGTCTTCTTGGCCAGTTCGTAATCCAGACCGTAGCCGAGGTCCCACTGGAAGTGCTTCCAGCCGCCGAACATGTGTTGGACGATGGCGAACGCGTAGCCCGCAAAGACAACAACCCCGAATGGCGAGCCCATAATGCCGGCGACGAAGGTGAAGGCTTCTTCGCCCAAAGCAAGCGACCAGACCCACAGTAATAGGAGGAGAGTTCCGCCGTATAGCGCGATCCCCGTCGCCCGGTGTGTGATCGAGCTCGCCATCGTCACTGTCCAACCCCAACTCTGGAGATGTGGCGACAAGGGCCGGTCGGCCGGTCGGTAAACGTTAGTCATGGGTGTCCTTCGCCCAAACTTCCCGATTAGACATAAAAATAGGCCTCCCCAAGTCAACGCCGCGGTTGTCACATCGTTGCGTTATTAGCGCATGTCTGCGACGAAAATACGCCTATTTTTAGAATGTTGTGCGGGCGCAAAGGTTTTTACGGACGGGCCCGGCGCAACTCATTTTCAAACGCAGAATTAGGGGCCATTTTCGATCCAGGAACGGGCGTGTGACAGCGCGCTAAGCAGTGCAGATCGCTTAGCGTTCCCGCGCGATTTTATCGCCTCCTAAGCCGCCTGAACGGATGGCTGAGGGGTCAACCCGCCTTATGCGGCGTCGCTAACGAGGGCTTGTAGTTTCGGGGGTAAGTCAGCCTCTAGTGACCGCATATGCTGCAATAGCGCTTTTTCCGAGGCATGCACCTCTCCGTCGCGGCCGATGCGCTCGGCAAGCCAATCGGCTTCGGTTTCGGTAATTTTTTCTGCTTGCGCTGCGGCGACGGCGCGCTCAGCGTTGCGTTTGGCGTAGCGTTTTTCAACGCGTTTGGCGTGGGCGCGGAAGGGCGTGAATACGTTCCCAAGGAAGTCGCCAAAACCGGTTTTCACCTCGCCAGGGTTGCCGTCGCTTCGATCGGCGGTTTCAAGCGCGATGGCTTCGCCGACCGATAGGGTTCGTTTGCCGATGTGCGCCATCAGGTGATTGGCGATGGCTTGCTTGAAAAGCAGCGCCCAGTCCGGATCGTTGTCCGCGGCGGCGACGAGGTCATTCATATCAAAAAGAAATTCGGCCTCGGGCCTTGTCACGGCGACGTTTCCATGGCCGCCGGCGGCAAATATAAAGCGCCGGACAAGACTGGCGTCTTCGGCTTCAATGCGCGGCCCGCCGACTTTGGTTTCAATCCGCTTTTTCAGCTGAGCCCCGATAAAGCCCGCCATTGCGTTCGGGGTTGATATCGCGCGCTCGGAGAGCGTTAACAAAAGCTGAAGCTCCAGCGCGCTCGCGATGCGCCCGTCGCGGGTCACGCGGGCGCGCAGGGTTTTGTATTCGTCGTCCGTGAGATACCCCTCGGGGGCGTTTTGGCGGAGGTAAAAATCGGTGGACACTTCTGCGAAATAGTCGTTCCATTCGCGGTCGCCGTTGGGTGCGCGTTCGCCAAGGCGAAAGAGAGCGTCGAGTTCTGCGGCGCTGACAACGCCATCCGCAAAGACTTCGCGACGCAACGTCAACACGTCCTTTGAAGAGACAAATCCTGTTACGCCAAGGGTTTCAATAGTGGCGATCGCAGCCGCATCGGTCATTTGTTGGTCTCCCGCGTCTTTCGCAGGCAGACGGTAGGGGGCTCGCGTTAATAACTCGGAAAATCCGCCGGGCGATTCACACTGATTTAAAACGCCAATTGAACGGCCCGCCCCCGCGGCGCCGGCCTGCAAGATTAATCGTTGCGACTACCGGGCGTCTTTTTCAAAATAAAGGCGCTCGTTTTTGAAATCAAAAGCAAAGCTCCGGTCTTTCAAAAAGTCTGCGCCAAGAAGGCCGGATGGGCGCTCATTAACCTTCAGTTCCTCAAAAACCGGGGCGTCATAGACGAGGACACGGGGTTGTCGCCAGCGATGGCGCCCGAACGTAATCCACGGCAGAACCGCGGCGAAGACGCGATCTTTTTCCTCAAACACATCCGTGACACGGTTCTGGATTGTGCTGCGCAGGCGCGATGGCTCGATAAATTGAATGAACGGGCCTTGATTGATGCGAAGGAAAGCGTTGCGATTGATGATGGTGCCGGCAGCGCCAATATCTACGACAAAATTAATCGGTACACGGCCGACCCGACCGTTAACTGTGTACAGCGCGCCTGAGGTCGTAAAGCCAAAATTCTCCGGCGTCAGTTTAATCCGTCGCCACCCGCGCCAACGGTCCCGAGGCGGATCGGTGGGGTCGAACAGCAACATTTTTTGCTCTTCTCCGTCAAAGATGACGGTATAATTCTCAAGGAAATCGAGACCAAGAATGCCCTGGGGCGTTTTGCGTGGCGGCGTCCAATCGGGAAGGACAACGCCCACATGCGCCGGCAAAGCCTGACCCGCGGCGGATACCTCGCCAATATTAACGGCGGGAAGTTTCTCCGCTGACGAAAGCCCTAAAACCCGCCGCGGCGGCGTATCCGACGGCGTTAGCGCCTGGGCGTCGGCAAGGTTTTTGAAAACGACGGTCAACGTCGCGCCCGTATCAACAATAAAGTCGTAGGGGCCTGCGCCATTGACGCTTGCTTTCACCGTCAACCAACCATTGTAGTCGACACGGTAGGCGGCCATGCCCAAGGGCTCCGCAGCGCGGGCGTGCGCGCCGACCGCGAGCGTGACGCAGCTCAGCAACGCTGGGTAAAGTCGGGCTAGACCATGTCGGGCCAGTCGCAGTCGTTTTCTGAACAGTCGTTTTCTGAACAGTCGTTCTCTAAAAATTTGGCCGATCATTCCCTAATGCCAATTCTTTTTCTTAGTTTTGGTTTTTTGGGCGTTCTGGTCCTGTTTTTCGAGGCGCTGCTTGCGCTTTAGACGCGCCCCGCTATAACGCGGCTTCCGTCGTCGGGCCAATGGCATGCCTTGGCGGCGTATTAACGCAAAAATACGGCCGCGGCATTGGGCTGCCAATAGGGTCTACTAGCATGCCCTTGTAGCTTATTCGCCGGCCCAGAAGGAACAGCGAAATGCCTAAGATGAAGACCAAGTCTGGCGCCAAAAAGCGCTTTAAAATGACCGCGTCCGGGCGCGTGAAAGCCGGTGTATCCGGAAAGCGCCACGGCATGATCAAACGGACGAACAAGCAGATCCGGCAGAACCGGGGCATGGATTGCCTCGAAGACGCTGATGCGAAGATCGTCAAAAAATACATGCCCTATAACCGCTAGGAGGACGCAACGATGGCACGGGTTAAACGGGGCGTCACCAAGCACGCTCGCCACAAAAAAATTACCGACAACGCCAAGGGCTATCGCGGCCGGCGCAAAAACACCTTCCGCGTCGCGAACCAGGCGGTCGAGAAGGCGGGGCAATACGCCTATCGCGATCGGCGTGCGCGCAAGCGCAACTTCCGCGCGCTCTGGATTCAGCGCATCAATGCGGCCGCCCGTGAGCTGGGCCTGACCTACGCGGTCTTTATGCATGGGCTATCGAAAGCCGGCATCGACGTTGACCGCAAAATGCTTGCCGACATCGCTGTGAAAGAGCCGGAAGCCTTTAAAGCGCTCGCCGATCAGGCGAAGGCAGCGCTCGCTTAACGCGAGCCCTTTCAGCTCTTCGTGTTAAAATGCGCTGGTGCGGTTGCGTCGCGCCGGCGTTTTTTGCGTTCTGACTAACTCACGTGGTCAAATTTTGGCGCATGCGCGGGGTTAAATGCAGCGGTCCCGGCCCAATAATCTATCCGGAGGCGACCTGACATATGTCCACCACCTTACAGACCCTGATCGATGAACGTGAGATCATCCGTGCCCTGTCGCGTTTTGCCCGTATTCTCGATGAGAAGCGCTGGGATGTGCTGACCGATGTCTTCGCAGAGGACTTGAAGTTTGATTACGGGGCTGGCGGCGAGCAACACGGCATCGACGCCCTGCGCGCGAACATGAGCAAGTTTCTCGACGTGTGCGGACCAACGCAGCACCTGATTGGCAGCATCCTCGTCGATGTAAATGGCGACAAAGCGGTGAGCCGCGCTTACGTGCAGGCGCGCCACCAAAGAAAAGACGATTTTACAGGTCCCGTGTTCGATACGAGTGGTGAATATATCGATTGCTGGGTGCGCCGCGCCGAGGGCTGGCGCATCGTCCGCCGGGACGCGGTTTGGGCCACACATACCGGCGATCCGACGATCATTATGCCTGACGAAAACGTTTCTGATTAGGGGAAGATAGCGGTTTTGCTGCGGCCAATTAGAGATTTAAGAGTATTATCACTATACGGATTTAATTGTCAGAAATTACCTATTAATTACCGATAAAATGCGAGTTGGTTAGAGACAGCGAGTAATCGTCCGTCTGCGCCCCAAAGGCGGCTGCGTTCATCATAGGCGCCGTCGCGTACGGCGTCGCTATCGCCCTCAATCATAATGGGCTCGGAACCCTGGGCGGCAATTTCGTCCGTCGTCGCCAGAATGTGCATGGAAAATGAAACGGTGGAGGACATGACCGGCTCTTTGGCGATCAGAAAAGTCCGCGGCATCGTTGTGTCTGACATGGCGATCAGCCCGGCGACGTCCAGTGTCCGCTCGCTCACGTCTTTAATCCACATGCGCGTGAGCGGGCGGTCGTTCACGTTAAAGGGCTCGCCAGCGGCGAGGCGCTGGTCGTAGTTTTCGCACCAGCGCGGGCCGAACCCGCCGAAGTTAAATTCGGGGCAGTCGGCAAATGGCGTTGCGTCTGGCCGGGTGGAGGCGAAGGTCAGGTCGCTTTTGCGCCGGCTTGTCATCACAAGGTCGACTTTCACCGCGGCTTCGTCAGGCGTCGCCTCGGGGAAGAGGGCGACGGACCAAAAGTCCGTGCGCGCGCGTTTTCGGGTCAGCTCGACCGCAATGCGCAGCTTTCCCTCGCGTATGGCCGCTGGAAAAATCGCGTTTAGGCTGACGAGCTCTCCCCGCGCGCCATCCGACGCGGCGACTGCCCGCGCCGCGAGCGCTAAGGCCCAGCCGCCATAGGCGGCGTCGAAAGTCCACCAGCTCGTTGAGACGTCGGCGCTGAAAAGGTTTGCGCCCGTTGGTGTCAAGGCAAGCGCGTCATCCAAATCTTGGCGCATGGTGCATCTCCCATCATTATATGTTGATCAATCGACCTGTCGCTTTATTCCCACTACGCACCGCTAAAGATATTGGCTCGCCGTTTTGAGCGACGGGTTCTGTTTCGCGTTCATATAAATTCTGTGCAATACCAACGGCGTTGTTTAAGTGTGCGTGCGCTTTGGTTTCATATCGCTCTTTCCTTCGCTGCCTTATCGCCATCTTCGCCGTCGCGCAGATGGCGCCGGCCGGTGTCGGCCTATCGGCAGATGACGCGACGGGAAGCCTGTCCGTTACCTATTGCGCCCACGGCGAAGCCCAGGAGATCGCCTGGGATTTTGGCGTCCCAGGCGGTGATGAGCGCCACCCGACAGATAACGAAAATCACTGCCCATCTTGTGTTGCTGCAACGCGTATCGATAGCCCCTCGCCGCCGCAACTTGGCGTTTATGTGGCGACGCTCAAGCCCTATGCGCCGTCGCTTAGCCCTGATGACGACCTAAGCCGCGATCGCTATCTCGTGCGGCCCCCAATGCCGTCGCGCGCACCGCCCGCCTCCTTCATTTAAGCCAGATATAGATCCTGCACGGACTATTCCGTGCATCTTTCGCGCTTAATGAACGGAGAAACTTTCCCATGCGCAAATCCAGTTTGGGCGCAGCCTTTGCTGTCGCCGCCACACTTACATCTACAGCCCTAACATCGCCCGCAAGCGCCGACGACCGAACGATCGCCAAAGACCACGCGCCAATCGGCGTTATGGGCGACCACCTGCACAAAAAAGGGGAAGTCATGTTCTCCTACCGCTTTATGCGGATGCGGATGGAAGGTTCGCGGATTGGCACAGACCCGGTAAGCCCGGAGACGATCGCGACAACCGTGCCGAACCGCTTCTTTGGCAGCCCAATGCAGCCGCCGACGCTGCGTGTCGTCCCGCTCGAGATGAATATGGACATGCATATGGTTGGGATGATGTATGCCCCGACCGATTGGGTGACCCTGATGGTCATGGGCATGCTCGTCGACAAAGGCATGGACCATGTGACCTTCCAAGGGCCGATGGGCACAACTGAGCTTGGGAATTTCCGTACGGAAAGTTCAGGGTTCGGGGACACAAGCGTCTCAGCCCTGGTGCGCCTCCTCGATCTTGAAACAGGCGGCGTCAAGCATAAAGCCCATTTCAACGCTGGTTTTTCGATCCCGACCGGGTCGGTTATCGAAACGGACGATGTGCTCACGCCACTGAACACCCGTCCGACGCTTCGGTTGCCTTACCCGATGCAGCTCGGGTCCGGCACCGTCGATCTTCGTCCCGGTGTTACATACTCCGGCGCCACCGCGGCCTTTTCGTGGGGCGCTCAATATATTGGGACCTTCCGTACAGGCACAAATGACGAAGACTACACCTTCGGCGATCGCCATGACGCGACTGCCTGGGCCGCCTATGGGCCGGCGCCTTGGTGGTCGTTATCAGCCCGCGCGGCGTTCACCGCGCAAGGCTCGGTTGATGGAATTGACCAGCAAATTGTAGCGCCCGTGCAAACTGCGAACCCTGACTTCCAAGGGGGCGATCGCTTTGACCTTGGCGTCGGCCTCAATTTCGCCGGCCAATCCGGGGTGATTGAAGGACACCGTGTTGCGGTTGAGGTCATGTTCCCGGTGGCCCAAGACCTCAATGGTCCGCAGCTCGAAACCGATTGGACCTTAACGGTCGGCTGGCAGAAAACCTTCTAAGGGCTTTTGCTATTCGGAGTCCTGCTACAAAGGACTCGGAGCGAAATGGGATGACGTTAGGTCATTGCATTTCGCCCTGACTTTCACGCCCGGACTTTCAGGCTCTGACCTTCAGGCCCTGGCGTTTCCGCCCAAGTGGCGGGCTTTGGCGACGCGCTTTGGCGGCGGTCTCGAAACGATGCTATTTCTCGAAATATGCTCGTGTGCAAAGTCTGGTTTCAAAAGTTCAACTTGCTGCGGAGGACCGCCGCTGATGCTACGACCGATGCGACTGTTTCTTGGCGTTTTCCTTTCGGGAAGTGCTTTTTTGGCGGGAAGTCTTTTTTTGGGATGTGTTGGCGTGCAGGCGAGTGAAAAACCAAGGGCGCGGGATATCGGTGTGGCGCCTGGCTACCTTAAGCCCGGCGCCTTAAACGCGATCACCGACGTTTCTGGGGTTCGCGTCGGACATGTGACGCTGATCGAAGGCGACGATATCCGCACCGGCGCCACCGCCATTCTGCCCCATGGCGGCAATATCTTTCAGGGTAAAGTGCCGGCCGGATTTTCTGTGGCGAACGGCTTTGGAAAGTTCATGGGGGCGACGCAAATCGACGAGCTCGGTGAAATTGAAACGCCGATCGTTTTGACAAATACGCTGAATGTGCCGGAGGCCGCGGCGGGCGTCATCGAATGGACCCTCGACCAGGAGGGCAACGAGCGGGTTGCGTCGGTTAACGCCGTCATCGGCGAAACCAACGATGCCGGATTAAACGATATTCGAAAACGGCGCTTAACCCCGGCGGATGCACGCGCCGCAATCGAAAAGGCGAGCGCCGTCCCCCGGGATAGGGAGAAAGGGGAAGGCGAGAGGGTGGCGGAGGGCGCGGTGGGCGCCGGCACGGGAACGATCGCCTTCGGCTTTAAAGGCGGGATCGGGACAAGCTCGCGCATTCTTGTGAAAGAGCTTGGCGGCTACACCGTCGGCGTTTTAGTACAGGCAAATTTCGGCGGCGCTCTGATCGTCGATGGCGTCGCCGTGGGGGAAGCGCTGAACCAATTTTACTTGCAAGACCATGCGGACCGGGGCGACGCTGACGGGTCCATTGTCATTATCATCGCCACGGATGCGCCGCTTTCCGATCGGAACCTGAAGCGCCTCGCAAACCGGTCATTCGCCGGCCTCGCGCGCACGGGATCCTCATTTACCAATGGCTCCGGCGATTACGCGCTCGCTTTTTCAACGGCAAAGGAAGTGCGCAGAACCAAAAAGCGCCGGGATCGGGCAAGCGATATTCGCGAGCTCCCCAACAACCGGTTTTCGCCGCTCTCCCAGGCGGTGATCGAGGCGACGGAGGAAGCCATCTTGAACGCTTTGTTCGCTGCTGTTGACATGACCGGCGTAAATGCGCGCACGGGCGAGGCTTCCAGCGTCAAGGCGCTGCCGCTTGAAAAGGTTCAGGAAATACTCAACAACGCGCCATCGACTAAGTGAGGATCCGCGGCGACCGATGGCTGAGCTCGAAACACTTGAAAAAGACATTTTAACCCGTATTGAAGCAGCGACTGACATCCAGGCGTTGGAGGACGTGCGCGTCCAGTCTCTTGGCAAAAAGGGTATCGTCAGTGAGCGGATGAAAACGCTCGGCAAAATGAACCCTGAAGAGCGCAAGGAAATGGGCCCAGCACTCAATGGCCTGAAGACGCGGCTTACGGCCGCCATTGAGACGAAACGCGAAGCGCTAGAAGAGGCGGCCCTTGACGCGCGGCTTGCGTCAGAAAAAATTGACGTGACGCTACCGGTCTCGACACCGCGCGAGGGCGCCATCCACCCGGTGACGCAAGTCATGGAAGAGTTGACGGCGATCTGTTCCGCCATGGGCTTTGACGTCGCCGAAGGGCCGGACATCGAAGACGATTTTCACAACTTCACCGCGCTCAATTTCCCCCCTGACCATCCCGCGCGCGACATGCACGACACGTTCTTTTTTGAGCCGAAAGAAGACGGCTCGCGGATGCTCCTGCGCACCCACACAAGCCCAGTGCAAGTCCGCACCATGATGAATGAAGGGCCGCCCATTCGGATTATTATCCCGGGTCGAACCTTTCGCTGCGATTCAGATCAGACCCATACGCCTATGTTTCACCAGGTTGAAGGTTTGGTGATCGATAAGGAAACCCATATGGGCCATCTCAAGGGCACCCTTGAGGCGGTGGTTAAAACGTTTTTCGAAGTTGATGATTTGAAAGTTCGTTTCAGGCCGCACCATTTTCCGTTTACGGAGCCTTCGGCCGAAATGGATATCGGCTATGAGCGCATCAAGTCAAAAGACGGGAGCGATGAGTTGCGCATTGGCCAGGGCGATAACTGGATGGAGATTCTGGGCTGTGGAATGGTCCACCCCAGTGTCCTGCGCAGCTGCGGCTTAGACCCGGACGTCTATCAGGGATTTGCCTGGGGCATGGGCGTCGATCGCCTGGCCATGTTGAAATATGGCATTCCTGACCTGCGCGATTTCTTTTCCTCTGACGCCCGCTGGCTCAGCCATTACGGTTTTGCGCCGCTTGACCGGCCAAACCTTTCCGTCGCGCTTTCGGACGGTTAGTCTTGCTTTAGCGGGAACGGCGTTCCTGCAAGAAGAGGCGGATTGGGCGACATAGTCCGCATAGTTGGGTCGGCGTAACCAAGATCGGCATAAGCTGGGGGTCTTCAAGTGGAGAATTTCTTTGAACTGATGGAGGCGCGGCTCCTGGCGTTAGACGGCGTCGTTGAGATTGTTGCAACGCTTCTAACGATCATATCCGTTTACGGAACAGCGCTTTACTTTTACATCGCGCAAGGGCCGTTAATTCTGCGCCTCGCTGCAGTTTTTGTGCTGACAATTGCGTTTACGTTCCTGGGCGTGATGGGCATCGGATATCTTCTCATCCTGCATCAGCTTGAGGTGTGCCAGGGCTGCTTTGTTCCAGAGATCGGCTCCTCGATGGATTTGTTCGGCTTTATAACCGTTCGCGCCCACGCCATGCGGGACGTTGTCGTGGTTGCTGGCATGTCTCTGACGGTCTTTTTGTATGTTGTCTTGGTTTTGATGACCTTTTTCACCCAGTGGCGTAAGAACGCTTAACCGACAGAAGGGTTTGTGAAACGCACCGATAGAAGGGTTTGCCAAACGCTTGGGCGAAGCGGGCCACGATTGATTTGATAGGGACGGCGCATCTTCTTTGATCCGCTTTTGCGATAGGAGCGGCGACGTTCGACAATTGCTAGTCTCGCTGACGTGATTGTTGGCCAGTCGTAAGCACGGGGGCATACCGCCCACCATAAAGCATATATCGGCGACGCGGATCGGCGCTCTTTTCGGGGGATCACTCCTGCTCTTTTGTTACGGCCGCATCTGGTAAATCCAGCCACGCAAGCCAGCCACTAAAGCCAGCTAATGGACGCCAAAATGAAGACCCTCAATTTGAGCTTTGAAACCGTCGGTTCCATTGCCGCCATGTTTATTGGCGTTTGCGCGCTTTTCGTGACCTGGGATCAGGCGCAGATTATGCGCAAGCAACAGCACGCGGCGGTTCTGCCGGTCCTCACGGTGGATGTTTCCATGTCGAGCGCCGGCGACGCCCACGCTTTCGCAGTCACCCTTCACAACGAGGGCGTTGGGCCGGCGATGGTGCAAAGCGCGGCCATGACCGTTGAAGGCCAAACAATTGAGACATGGGGCGATTTTGCAGCGGCGTTTTTGCCAACGCCGCTGGCGACCCCTGCGAATGCGAGCATCGGCACGTCGCGCGGGGTCATTGCCGCCGGCGAAGACGAAACGGTGCTGCGTCTGATTTGGCCGCAAACGCCTGTCCATGATGCGGCGTTTCGAATGCTAACAAAGCGTATCTTCGGTCCAACCGGGGCAAACAGCACATTTGTTGTTTGCTATTGCTCTGTTTTTGATCGCTGTTGGGAAATTGGCGGGAAGTCTGAGCAAGACCAACCGCAGAAAGTGCCCCGTTGCGTCGACCAGGGACGCGACGTCACTGAGCGCCTTTTGACAACGCGAGCGCTGACGACGCCTGGCTAAACAATGCGCAGATTGACGATAGAGCGGAAAATGCGCTCGCTGCCCTTGCTGTCATGCCGCGATCGTAAGAGAAAAGCCCCATGAAATTCACATTGCAATGGCTGAAAAACCATCTTGATACGGATGCGTCGCTTTCGGATATCGCTGAGGCTATGACCGCCGTCGGCCTGGAAGTTGAAAGCATCGATAACCCGGTCGAACGCTTGAGCGCATTTTCAATTGGCGAAGTGCTGGCGGCCGAGTCACACCCGGACGCCGATAGGCTGAAAGTCTGCCGGGTCGCCACGCGCGATGGCGAGCAGCAAATTGTCTGTGGCGCCCCCAACGCCCGGGCCGGGATCAAAGTCGCTTATGCGCCTGTCGGCTCTTACGTGCCCGGTATCGATGTCACGCTTACAAAGGCGAAAATCAGAGGCGTCGAGAGCTTCGGCATGATGTGCTCGGCGCGCGAACTTGAAATCGGTGATGACCATGACGGCATCATTGAAGCCCCCGCCGAGGCGTCCGTTGGCGACGCTGTTTCCGCCTGGATGGGGGCGGATGACCCGGTCATCGATTTCGAAGTGACGCCAAACCGTCCCGACACAAACGGTGTGGACGGCGTTGCGCGTGATCTCGCGGCGGCGGGTCTTGGAAAGCTGATTACGCCATTCCCAGAGGCGGTTCCAGGCGCGTTTGCCTGTCCGCAAGCGGTGGAATTAAGATTCTCTCCCGGTACAGAAGATGCCTGTCCAGCCTTTGCCGGTCGACTGATCCGTAATGTGAAGAACGGACCGTCGCCGAATTGGCTTCAAGATCAATTACGCGCAATCGGGTTGCGGCCAATTAATGCGCTCGTCGATATGACGAATTATATTTCCTATGACCGCGCGCGCCCGCTCCATGTTTTTGATGCGGACAAGCTCACCGGTGTTCTGCATGCCCGGCTTGGGAAGGCCGGTGAAAAGCTCCTCGCGCTTGATGGCAAGGAGTATGAGATTGACGACACCATGTGCGTCATCGCCGACGACACGGGGCCGGTGGGGCTTGGCGGCGTCATGGGCGGTGAGGAGACCGGGTGTACGGAGGAAACAACCAACGTTTTTATTGAGTGCGCTTATTTTGACCCCCTGCGGACGGCGAAAACGGGCCGTAAAACGGGCATCACTTCTGATGCGCGTTATCGGTTCGAGCGTGGCGTTGATCCAGCGTTTGTGTTGCCTGGGCTTGAGTTAGCAACGCGCATGGTGCTTGACCTTTGTGGAGGTGAACCGAGTGAAATCGTCGTGGCCGGGGCACCGCCGAAGCGCCATGTAGAAGTCGCGTTTCCACCGACGGAAGTCAAACGATTAACGGGCCTCGACGTTGATCATGCGGAAATCGACCGTATCCTGACGGCATTGGGTTTCGATGTCGCAAATGACGCGGAGCCCTGGCGTGTCACGGCGCCCACATGGCGGCCAGACATTTCGGGTAAGGCCGACCTCGTGGAGGAAGTGACGCGGATCATCGGTTTCGACGCGCTACCCGTTGCAGTTTTGCCCCAGCGCGAGGCGGTTGAGCGCCCGAAATTAACTCAAGCGCAGGTGCGCCGTTCGGCTGTACGCCGGGCGTTGGCGGCGGCGGGCAGCCACGAAGTCGTCACCTGGTCTTTCACGGATGATCGGTATGCAGCGCTTTTCTCACCCGGCGAAGATTGGTTGCGCAACAGCGGCTTAATGCTCGCTAACCCCATCAGTTCTGATTTGAACGCCATGCGCCCCTCGATTTTGCCAAACCTGGTTTTAGCCCTTCAACGCAATGCCGACCGTGGGTTTGACGACCTGGCGCTTTTTGAGATTGGCCCGGTCTACCGGTCAACCGCGCCTGACGGGCAGTTTATGTTCGCATCCGGCGCACAACGGTCAAATCCGCAAAAACACTGGCGCAGTCCCGCGGCGCCCGCTGACGCCTTATCCGCTAAGGCGAGCGCCTTGCGCGCTTTAGAAGTCTTGGGCGTTAAAACCGATAGCCTACAAACTAGCGCGGAAGCCTCGACCTGGTACCATCCAGGACGCTCCGGCGTTCTGCGGCTCGGCCCTAAAAATACGCTTGCCGAATTTGGCGAAATCCATCCGCGCGTTCTAAAGGCGCTTGACGTTCAAGGTCCGATTTTGGCCTTTGAGGTCAATCTCGATGCGGCGCCGGCGCCGAAGCAAAAGGCGACGAAAACCCGCCCCGCGTTGAATGCGTCGGAACTTTTGCCCGTGAGCCGGGATTTTGCTTTCGTCGTTGACGAAGCAACGCCTGCAGAAACTTTACTCCGTGCAGTGCGTAAGGTTGATCAAAAGCAAATCACAGAGGTTCGGCTTTTCGATGTCTACCGTGGTTCCGGCGTCCGGAAAGACGGTAAATCGCTTGCCATTGCTGTGACGCTTCAGCCATTGAAAAAGACGTTTACGGATGAAGATATTGAGGCGATTTCGGGGAAAATCGTCGCCCAGGTGGAAAAAGCAACCGGCGGCGTTCTGCGCGACTAGGGCATAGGCGTGCTGATCAACACGCTTTGGCGATCTGCGTAAAACCCGTTTGATCTGCGCCATTGCAGAGCGAACGATGTCGGTATTGGTCGCTTTTCGGAAGATGTGAAGCATCGCCCAGTCTTCATGGGCTGCGCTAATCAATAGACGCCGGGGACGAGGCGCCAACGGGTTTTTTCGATCAGTATACGGAATTTTTCGTCATTGGATAGTATTTTTTCCTCAGCGATGATCCGACCGACCATTGCAGTCCAGGCAGCCGCATAGACAATGGCGTTATGGGCCGTGGGGGCTAGCAAAAAAAAGCCGATATGCGTTAATAAATAACCTGCATACATCGGATGGCGCACGAAAGCATATAGACCGGTCGCTCGAACGCCGCGATTTGCAGCAACAAGCCCGAAACTTCGTCTGAGCGTCAGCTTCGCTGTAATATGGGTGAACGTCCCGACGAGCATCAAAAAGACCGAGAGGACTGGCGCGATGGCGTCACCGCCCGGGCGGACAAGAAGGACGGCAAATGTTCCAAAGACGGCAAAGGCCCAGTCAGAAACCTGCGTTGAAATATTCTCGGTATGCCGACGGATGATGAGAAAAAACAAGACCGTAGTTTCGACGGATGATGAGAAAAAACAAGACCGTAGTTTCGGAAAACAAATAGACGATCTTATGGGGCGCTAACGTGTCGCCAGGTTCCGGCAGCAAACGGACGCAAAACCAAATATAAAGCCCGGCAAGCGCTACCTGCTCAACGCGATCAAGAAATTGCCGCAAGGTTTTGCGCGGGGCGCTGGGCCTTTCCATCGGTTACGCTGATTGGTGGTTTGTGTGGGGTGCCGAGAATAGCCTCTCTGCTACGTCTGGGTTTCCCTTACGCCACATCACATTATCGAGGAGGTAGTGGTGCACGTTGATAAAGAGCGAAAACATCAGGAAGTAGATCCCTGCACCGAAGAATGATTGCTCCGTGTTGAACGTCGTCGTCAGGATAATCGGCGCGCCATAGAAGCCGAAAAACCCGAGCAAGACGGCGACGCCATAAAACCGTAAGAATCCGAAGCGACTTTTTTTCTCTGTCTCCGGTCTTTTGGTTTCAAGCTCGTTTAATTTGTAGCGCCAAACCACAGTCATATATTGAAGGGAATGGAAGGCTGGAACGAGGATAAAGAATAGCGGGTTGACCTCGCGGAAAAGTAGCCAAGGATATAAAGAAATTCCGTAGGCAAATAATCCGTTCCAAGGGAGCGTTTTCCTTTGAACCGCAAGTCGGTAAACGAGGCTCGCAGTAAGCGCTAAGAAGGTTCCAATCGCGATCACCGCGCTGGTGAAGAAAATCACTTCGGGGGCCGTTATCAGAGGCGCTTCAAACCCATAATATTTTCGCTCTTCGAGCACGCGACCGATGTAGCACCATGAAAACGCCCAGGTCGCGTAGGCGTTGATCAGTAGGATGCGCTTTTCGAGGTTTGAGAAAAATCGACGCTTAATGGCGGCGTCGAGCATCGCCATTCCGTAGCCCTGTTTTACATAGTGCCAGCCCACCATGAAAAACATGAGGTTGATCAGTGCGCCCATGACAGCGGCGTTTTTGGTCGCAAACGACCCTAAAACTCCGAGCACCAAGAGCGTGGGGGCAATGACCCCGGCAAACCAGTACCGGGCGCGCAATCCAGAGGCGTAGCCTCGGCCGGACAACTTGTCTGAGAAATTCGCGTAAAAGATTTGGTAGGAATGGGCGAAGTGCGGGTGGTTAATGATCAGTGTCAGCGCCAGGCCCGCCGCTGTGAATGCTGGATAGGCGGCGTCAGGATCAAAAACCAGGGCGATCACCAACAACGCAATCATTGATCCGCCGCCGAGGCCAAGAAAATCGAGCAACGGCGAATGCAGCCACCCCTCACTGCGTTGCAAGAGGTTTAACCTTGGCTGGGCGATATTTATCGGCTGAACAGACATGCTGTCGGTTTAGCTGGGCGGGGTGAATGGCCGGTGAATTTTCTTTACAAAAATGAGCCGGTTTTCGGTGTTTAAGGAAGCAGCTTGTTAACCATTGGGGTCACAACTTCGGCCTTGCCGCATTCGGCGCCATGGGATATGAGCGCCTTCGGGCCGCATTAGCTCAGCTGGTAGAGCACATCATTCGTAATGATGGGGTCGGGTGTTCAAGTCACCCATGCGGCACCACTTTCTGTCTGGCGGTCCAAAGGCCCTCTGGCCGGGACGCTCGACCGGACGAAGTGCAATTGCACTTTTGTTTTTCACTTTCAAACTTTCACTCTGATGCGGCGACACTTCTTGCTGGGTACCCGCTATTCAACCAGATAAGCCACGTCGGTTGGCCGAAGGGCGTTTCGGCATTGCCCATCATTTTACTTTTTCAGCGTGTGCGGATAATATCGCCCGCAAGGGGGCAAGGTGCTTCGGATTGATGTCGCGCGTTTTTCATCATTGATCCAATGCTTGGCGAGCATTGATGGCAGCGATTTTCAGCTCCATCGCTCAAATATTTAACAGTACACTGAATGAAAAGGAAGACTTGATGATCCCACATGTTTCAAGGGAGAATGCTGAGATAACTTGATGATCATTGTCACTGCGTGGGGTTATATGCGCCGGTCATTTGTTCCTTAATACATAGAGTGAGTTCCAACCGTCTCCCTCGTAACTCCGTGTAAAAATTAGTATACAAAGGCGCACAGCAGAACGCCTCTTGATAAAGCCTACTCTCGATAAAGCCAAAAGCTGAAGTCGACCGCGGGCAGAACCGGTTGGACGGGCCACCCGCACAAATTCTGACGGCGGGCATATTTGCCGCGGGCGGTTAATGCGCGAAAGCTGCCATAACGTTGACGGCGTGAGTGCTTATCCTTGCGCTTGCGCTTGTTCTGGCGGTTGGCGGGTGGATTGACATGAACATACCCATGCTATCGAGGACCTTACTGCGGTCGTTGTCGCTTGCAGCATTCGCTGCAATATGCGGTTGCGCGTACTCGCCCGCGTCCCTCCCACGCATTGATGCGACTTCATTTGAAGGCGCGGCCCATTCGGTGCTCGTTGCAACGACGCGCGCCCCCGTGGAGGATGATTTAATCCGCTTTGGCGATGAACGGTCGGATGAAGTCTCTTTTGAAGAAATAGATGTTTGGACGCCATCGGACCGGAAACCAGGCTCGGTTGTCTACCCTTCAAAAAAGCCGAAGCCTGACCGGGAATTCGCTGCCGTCAGCGTGCGCAGACTTACTTCAGAGCAATTCGAGACCGCCCTCGCCGAAAAAGTCGACGCTCTTTCGGGCTTAAAAACAATATTCATCTTTGTTCATGGTTATAATGTTCCCTATACAAATGGTGTTTACCGGCACGCCCAGCTGATTGAGGACTTTGACGCCCAGGGCGTTGCTTTGCATTATTCATGGCCGTCGTCAGGACGGTCGGTCGGGTATCTCTACGACCGCGACAGTGTCCAGTTTGCGCGCGATGGGCTTGTGAGCACATTGTCCGCAGCGGCGGCGTCCGGCGCTGAAAATATCTTCCTTATGGGACATTCCATGGGAACGCTCCTCGTCATGGAAGCGTTGCGTCAGCTGAGCATTGCCCAGAATAGCGCTGTCCTTGAAAAAATTGCGCCGCTCGTTCTTGCCTCTCCCGACATTGATAGTGACGTTTTCCGGTCACAGCTCGGCGCAATCGCGCCGCGGCCTGATCCCCTGGTGGTTTTTGTCTCACAAAAAGACCGCGCCTTGAAATGGTCGGAA
>JBCCTV010000005.1:0-34090 GCA_039197915.1 Pseudomonadota bacterium
CCCTACCCCTTTTCCCAAAGCTGCGTTGTGGTAAACCTCGCCCATGAAAATCGCTGCAGCCAGAACCTACGGAGGTATCGTCACCCTTACGTCGCGTTGGGTTCTTGTCAGCTTAGCGGCGATATCGATCGCTCTGATGGTTTTTGCATCAGCCCATGCCGAGCATCATGATCACGACGACCATGACGCCGATGAAAGCGAATGTGCGCTTTGCGCTTTCGCCAGCATAGAAGCCGCTGCCGCCGCGCCTGATGTAGAGCTTACTTTTTCGCAAGTCCTTTTCAGCATTCAAATTTCGACCCCTATCAATGGGCTCGTCTCAAAACGGACCGCGCTATTTATCCTTTCGCGGGGCCCGCCCAGCAACGCATAGCGGCCTTTCGGCTATGCTGAACGCATCAAAGTAATGGGCTGATTGAGAGAGCCCGTAACCCTTATTCGTGTCTATCGAATAGCTTTTGCGGGCTGACGACTGCCTCACATTTCATTGCTGCCAGAACAGGTCACCCGCTTCGGCGTCCAATTGACAGCGAGCGATTGAGCAGGCACTGCTCCAATCAACATAAAGTCACTACAGGGACTAAAATGACTGACCTTCTTATTGAAGCCAAGAACCTAAGCGTTGAACGCGGCAATGGTCCCGTTTTGAGCGACGTTAGTTTTAAGATTTCGAAGGGCGAATGCTTTGCGCTACTCGGGGGGAACGGCGCCGGCAAATCAACGACGCTGTTGACGTTTCTCGGGTTCCTTGAACCGTCAAAAGGCGAGGCGCTGGCTTTCGGGTCGCCGGTCTCCGCAAATATCAAATCGGTCCGCGAAAAAATCGCCTACCTACCGGAAGCGGCGACGCTATACGGTCACCTAAACGCGTTGGAGAACATCGAATACTTTTTGTCGCTAGCAAACCTTTCACGAACGGATGCAGCCATCAAAGAAGCGTTGGAGCGCGTCGACCTGCAATCGGAAGCTTGGACGCAGCGCATGGAAAAATACTCCAAAGGCATGCGCCAAAAAACGGCAATTGCGCTGGCGCTGCTTCGCGAAACGCCGGTTCTATTTCTCGATGAGCCCACCTCAGGCCTCGATCCGGTCGCTATCGATGAATTTAACCGGCTCGTCACCAAGCTTGCCGCCGATGGCTCCACGATTTTAATGGTGACACATGACGTATACGGCGCCTGTCAAGCGGCAAACCGGATAGGCCTATTGAGGCGCGGCGAACTCGTTGGCGAATTCAAAGCCCCGATTGGCGGGCGGATTGATACAGAAACCGTACACGCAGCTTTTGCGGACAGGAGCGCGGCATGAAACACATTTTGACGATTGCAAACGATGAAATTCGCTATT
The DNA here is from genome assembly GCA_039197915.1 of Pseudomonadota bacterium. Taxonomy (GTDB): domain Bacteria; phylum Pseudomonadota; class Alphaproteobacteria; order Caulobacterales; family Parvularculaceae; genus JAJFFW01. Next base: position 1,348 of record JBCCTV010000005.1, read on the forward strand.
GGCGTCGGTCGAAACTCGCAGTAGGCGTTCTCGCCGTTGGCGTTATGCTAACGCTTGCGTCGCTCCTTTTGACGAACGCCAGGATGGCGGAAGCCGCGCACAAACGCGCGGAGCTTCAAACGGAGGCGCACGACACGTTTCTTGCTCAGCCGGCGCGCCATCCCCATCGCATGGTCCACTACGGCCATTATGTCTTCCGCACACCGCCGCCGCTCAGCGCCATTGACCCGGGCGTCGACGCGGTCACCGGAACCTCAATTTTCTTAGAAGGCCACCGCCAAAACACCGCCATGTTCGCGGAACGTCGGCAGAGCGCGGGGCTTGCCGTCTTTGGCGACCTGACGCCGGCGTTCTGCCTCCAGGTCTTGGCGCCGCTACTTTTGATTTTGGTTGGCTTTGCTTCCGTGGCGCGCGAACGGGAGGCACGGACACTCGATCTCCTTACGGCCCAGGGCGTATCGCTTCAGAGCATGGTGTTTGGAAAGGCTATTGCTTTGATGGCGGTTGGCGCGGTGATGATTGCCCCGTTAGCAATCGCCGCCCTTTTATCCGGCGAAAGTTTCGCGATCGCATCGCTCTTTTCTGCGGGCTACGGATTATATTTGATCGCTTGGTGCTCCTTGACCGTCTTTGTTTCGGCGCAAGTCAAGCAACCGAATATGAGCCTTGCGCTGTTGTTTGGCGTCTGGGCGCTCGTGGTGGTCTTGACCCCGCGCATCGCGTCATCGACAGCAGCGACCGTCGTAGACGCACCCGGAAAAATTGCGACTGATTTCGCGATGTTTACCGCACTTCGAGAGGTCGGCGATGGCCACAACGCAGCTGACCCCGCCTTCCAAAAACTCCGAGCGAACCTGCTTGCGCAGTACAATGTTGATAGTGTGGAGGAACTGCCCATTAATATCCGCGGCGTTGTCGCCGGCGAGGCGGAAGCGCAGTTAACGGACGTGATGAACGACTTCGCCGACCGGCGCATGCAAAACGAAGCCGCGCAAGCCAACGTTGCACGGCAGTTTGCGTGGATATCCCCGCTACTCGCGATCCGCAATCTCTCAGCAACGCTTGCCGGTGTGGACCTCGAGACCCATCATCGCTTCCTACGGGAAGCTGAACGCGTGCGCTTCGATTTTGTTCAGGGCCTGAACAAAGTTCATGCGGAAGTTCTGACGTATAAGGACGACATGCGCCGGTCCAGCGACCCTGCTGCGGAAAAGCGGACGCGCGTCAGCGCCGAGAACTGGAAAGTTCTTGAAGACTTTCGTTTTGAGCCGGCGTCCGCAGTCGAGCGCATCAAACGGGCATTCAGCCCACTGTCTATTTTGTTGCTTTGGATTGGTGCGATTATCGCGCTTATAACCACCGTTAAACGACGCGAGATCTAACCATGATGAATGCGTTAAAACGCGAGTTCCGTTTCCTTCTGCGCCAACGCGCCGTCATTGGCATTTTGCTTGGCGCTTTCGCCCTATCGTCGATTGCGGTTTGGGCAGGCGTCAGCGAAGTCTCCAAACAAAATGCAGAGATTACCGCATTGCTTGAGGCAGATGCGGCGGAGCGCGTCGCTGCGATAGAGGGGCAGTCGAACTATGGTGGCGCCGCCTATTATACGTTTCACCTGACCTATGACCGCCCTTCGTCGCTTGCATTTGCGGCTCTCGGGGTTCGCGATATTTTCCCGTGGAAGCATCGCATACGGATGTTAGCGCTGGAAGGTCAGATTTATGAAACGGATGGCGGCAATCCGGCGCTTTCTAATTCAGGACGGTTTGACTACGTCTTTGTGGCTGCACTCATCGCCCCCCTACTTGTCATTCTCCTTCTTCATGATCTGTGCGCGAGCGAACGCGCGGCCGGCCGGTATGATCTTTTGGTGGCGACAGAAGGCGGAAATGAAGCGGTATGGGTAACGCGAACATGCGTTCGTGCTCTGGCCTTAACCGTGGCGGTAACAACGCCGTTTCTCCTGGGCGCTCTCGTTACACAGGCGCCCGCATCTGCGATCGCAGCCGTCTTTGGTGTTACGGCCCTCCATATCGCCTTTTGGGCATTGCTCGCTTACCTCGTGACTTCTTTTAAGTTTTCAGCGCCAACCACAGCGACCTTACTCGCCGGCTTTTGGGTGGCGACATCTTTCGTTGCGCCGTCGTTAAGCGATAGCGCGATTGAACAAGCCGTCCCCTCTCCCGAAGGTGGCGACATTGTTCTGCAACAACGCGAGGCCGTTAACGATGCTTGGGACGTTCCGAAAGACGTCACGATGCGCGCCTTTCTAGAGCAATATCCTCAGTGGACTGAAAAGGCGGCGATTGAAAAGCCATTTGAATGGAAATGGTATTACGCGTTCCAACAAGTGGGCGACATGAGCGTTGCGGAGATGGCTAAAGCCTATCGCACGGCAATTGAAAAACGCTATGCGCTCGCTGGCGTCGCGGCGCTTGCCTCGCCCCCGGCCCTGGTGACGCGAGCCCTTACCCGTCTTGCAGACACCGACGTCACCGCGGCGCTAAATTATGAAAAGCGCGTCCGGGCCTTTCATGAAGATTTGCGCATGTTCCATTATCCGCTGCTGTTTGAGGACCCGCCCTATAGCGCTGGAATCCTCGAAAACCTGCCGGCATATAGCGAAGGTCCGTCAAAGGCGCAGAGCTAGCGCCCTGAGCGCCCAGATGAGGCGGAATGTTGAGGCGGAATGTGCGACCATCGTGGTCTGCGCACGAATGTCTCGTCCTGGCGCTAACCATGCGCGCCTGCGCGGCTCGAAATTCATTAAAAATGTGCGCCGCAGTACCAACAATTTTATCTAAGACGAAAGTCTTATGTTTACGGGGCAGCGCTTACCGATCCTGTGTTTAGACTGCTGCCGCAAGCGCACAGCAAATGGCCTATTTTAAAGAGCCCAAGGCGCGATCGGAGGGATTATCCATGAGACAATTAATATTGTGCACCCTCATGCTTGCCTTAGCGGCTTGCGGACATCCCATGGAAATCATCGGCGAGGGGGATATAACGTCAGCGTCTGGCGACCGAGATTGTTCCCTCGAGGAGTTTATTAACCAAAGCGACAACTGCGCCGTTAATCTGGTTATCGAGGATTATAACGAGACCTACACCGCCACACCACGCGCGGGCTGGACCTTTGATCGCTGGTATAACGGATGTAACGCGTCCCTAACGAACCAATGCTCTTTCAATATTAGCGCTGATATCGTGCGCGATAATTGGGGCAAGACGATGCCTGCTCTCACGGCGAAGTTCCGTGAACAGACGTCCGGTTATGAGTCCCTCTTTATCGGTCATAGCTTCTTCATACCAATGGCCAACACCATGGATTTCCACGCGGCAAACGCCGGCCTCTCAGATCACTCTCAAGAGACTTTTTTTAGCGGAGGAGGAAGCGGCGCACCCGAAAGTTTATGGGACAACGAAACGCAACGTATGCAAATTCAAGCGATGCTTGATACAGGAACGATCGAGCTCTTCGGCATGACCTATCACCCGGGCTCTCCGACCATGAGAGGCTATGAGCTCTGGTCCGATTACGCCTTGGCGCAAAATAGCGACACAAAAATATTCGTCGCAATGCCGTGGTCAACGAATCCGGGCGATTTCGATCCACAGGAGTATCATAGTTCGTGGAAAGACCAAGGCATCGCCCTCTGCCACGGCATAGTAGATAACCTGAGGCAACGCCACCCCACGGGCGAGTTTTACTGTCTTCCCTACGGACAAGCTGCAGGTGAGCTTTATACGCGGTTCGCACAAGGCCAGTTGCTCGATGTGACCTCACTCGTTAGCTCCAACGGTACTGGCGTTTTCAATGATGAGTTCGGTCATGCGGATCCAATCCTGGTCGATCTCGCGAGCCTTATTTGGCTCTATTCGATTTATGGCGTTCGTCCCGTAGAATATGCCCACGACTTTGGTTATCTGACGGATATTAAAGAAATTGCGGATACTGTTATCCGCGTTCACGATCCTCATTACGACGCAGAATGACGAAAAGTCCTCGCCTTGGTAAAAGTGGCTTCGCAAACGTAAGTCGCCGGGCGGGTCACGTTAATTGATGCGGGTTGCTGTGATCACAGGCGCCGCCAGCGGCATCGGCGCTGGCCTTGCCCGGGAAGCGGCAAAGCGCGGCATGCATGTCGTGCTCGCTGATTGTAATGAAGCGAGTCTTGCTGCAGTAGCTGCGGAAATTGGCGAAAACGCGCTTGCAGCCCCAACAGACGTTTCAGACCCAGCCTCTGTCGACGCGCTTGCAGATCTGGCTTGGGAGCGGTTCGGCCAAGTGGATATGCTGTTCAACAACGCGGGCGTCCTTTTTACGGGCTTGAGTTGGGAGCTGCCTCCTGAGACCTGGCGAAAAACGCTCGATGTGAATATTCTCGGCGTCGCGAATGGTCAACGATCATTCGTACCGAGAATGGTTGCCGACAATCGCGCTGGCCGCATCGTCAATATTGCGTCTATTGGCGGCTTTTTGCCGTCGCCACTCATGACGCCCTATATCGCATCCAAATTCGCAATCGTCGCCATGACCGAAGGGTTACTGACCGAACTTGAAATGGTGGGCGCGAAATTGAGCGTTTCGCTCGTAGCGCCAGCAGGGGTAAAGACAGAAATATTTAAAGAAGAGCCCACGGCGGCGTCGCAAGCGTTTCGAGATCAACTGACAGCGATGACGGCGCAACACGGTATCAGTGCGGATGAGTTAGCCCGACGGATCTTTGACGCAATCGACAGAGATGAATACTGGATATTCCCGCAACCGGACGACTTCGACGCGCCGTTTAAGGCGCGCACCAAGATGATCGAACAGCGTGATAAGCCCATATCACCCTCCAGCCGCGCGGATTAGATAAAGCATGCAGCGCCGCAACTTAGAATAGGTGCTCATTCCTAGTAATTCCGTATAAGCATCACAAAGAAAGTCAATTTGGGCGCGAGGAACCATGACTAATTCCGATGACGCAGAGACGCCAAGCAGCGTATCGCCACCTGATCCCCTTGGCTATGTCGACGCTTTGATGGGTGAACTTGACGCTGGATTTCCCGACCTCAACACGATGGACCCAGCGGTCATGAGGGATATCGTCGCGTCAAATGTCCAACCGGCTGAAAATTCTGATGACGTAGAACGCACTGAAGACCGACAAATTGGTCCAGGGCTCCGTGTACGCATTTACTTTCCCCATGGAGAGCGGGCATCGCGCCCGGCGGTTGTTTTCATGCATGGCGGCGGATTTGTTTTTTGCAGCATCGAGTCCCATGACGCCCTCTGTCGGCGCATGGCCAAATGCGTTAACGCCATTGTCATATCCGTTGACTACCGGTTGGCCCCTGAAAACCCGTTTCCGGCCGCGCCAGAGGATGCGTTTGCGGCTTACCAGTGGGCGACAGAGAACGCCGGTGCGCTTGGCGTCGATCGATCTCGGATTTGTGTCGCGGGCGACAGCGCCGGGGGAACACTCGCCGCCGTTATCTGCCTCATGGCGCGCGACCGCAACGCGCCCCTGCCTTGTGCACAGGTTCTTCTGTACCCTGTGATAGAACCCAATTTCGATACTGAAGGCTACAAGCGATTTGGCAAGGGGTGTTTCAACGCAACTGAGAATATGCGTTGGTACTGGCGCCAATACCTGCAAAGCGAACCAGCGCCTGAAACGCAGCATTATGCAATTCCCCTTCGGGCGCCGTCGCTAGAAAAACTACCACCCGCGATACTTGTCATACCGGGTCGCGACCCTACGTCTACGGAGGGGCTTGCGTATGGCGCAGCTTTACGGTCGGCCGGAAATAAGGTGAGAGTTCGAACGTACCCCGACCTTTTCCATGGCTTTCTGAGTATGCTAGGCTTTCCGCCTACGGACGCAGCACTCAATTTACTCTGGGGCGACATGCGAAGAGTTTTGTCTACGGAGAACACTGCCAATGAGTAACGACGCCAGCCTCAAGAACATAAGCAACGGTGAAGACTACGATGTGGTGGTTGCAGGCGCTGGATTTGCCGGCATGTATGCTGTCTACGTGGCCTTACAACGCGGTCTTTCCGTGCTTTGCATCGAAAAAGCGTCGGACGTCGGCGGCACCTGGTATTGGAACCGGTACCCGGGCGCGCGTTGCGACGTTGAAAGTATCTATTACTCATACTCGTTTGATGAAGACCTGCAGCGCGAGTGGCGCTGGTCGGAACGCTACGCCACCCAACCAGAAATCCTTGCTTATGCGCAGCATGTCGCTGATCGGTTTGATTTAAGGCGCCACATCCGCTTTGAAGAGAATGTCGTGAACGCATCTTTTAGTGATGACACGGCGCGTTGGCGGATCGAAACCGACCGAGCTCGGGAGATATACGCCCGGTTTATGATCCTTACCCTGGGTAATTTATCGACCCCTCTAAAACCAGGTTTCAAAGACCTGGATCAGTTTAAAGGCGAAGTCTATTACACCGCGGAGTGGCCAAAGTCCGACGTGGACGTTTCTGGGAAACGCGTCGCTTTAATTGGCGGCGGATCATCGGGCAATAAGGCAGCGCCACACCTCGCAGAAAAAGCGTCTCAACTGACAGTGTTTCAGCGGACACCTAATTTCAGTGTCCCAATTAAGAACATGGATCTCAGCGATTCAGATTGGGCGGATGTTCAGGCGAAATACAGCGAAATTCGAAACGCAGCGCGGACTTCGTTCGGGGGAACCCGCCACGAGCCGCATTCAACCCCCTACCACGAAGCCACAGAAAAAGATCGGCAAGCTGCGTTTGAACGGGGCTGGACGAATGGCGGCGTCTTATACGCGACCGTGTTTGAAGACCAATTGCTTGATCAAGACGTGAATGACGCGGCGGCAGCGTTTGCAGCGAAAAAGGTCCGCGAGATCGTCAAAGACCCTCGGACTGCTGATGATCTTATTCCAACGGACCACCCAATAGGGGCAAAGCGCATTTGCACGGATAACGGCTATTTCTCGATGTTCAATAGAGAAAACGTTGACCTGGTGAACCTCAGAAAGGATCCAATTGTTGGATTTTTCGAAAGCGGTGTGGAGACGAAATCGACCCGGCACGAATTCGACGTTGTTGTTATCGCGACCGGTTTCGACGCCATGACTGGCTCGGTCTTGCGGCTCGACTTAAACGGACCGCGTGGCGAACGAATGCAGGATACATGGAGCGATGGTCCGGTCACGTTGCTCGGCGTTGGCGTCCCCGGTTTTCCAAACCTCTTTAATATTATGGGACCAGGAAGCCCCTCCGTTCTCGCTAACGGCATTATGGGCGCCGAACAGCAAGTTGATTGGGTGTACGACCTCATTCAATATACTGATGATAAATCCTACACGATGGTAGAAGCCCGTAAGGATGCCGCAGCGGCCTGGACAGGATTTGTCACGGCGATCGCCAACCATACGCTTTTTGTCAAAGGCAAAACCTGGTACACAGGGGCAAATGTAGAGGGCAAGCCGCGCGTATTTATGGCCTATGTGGGCGGACTAGGACCGTATGCGCAATATTGCAGCGACATTAGAGACGCCGATTACAAGGGCTTTATTTTCAGCGCATGAAATAAATTTGTGCACGCACTACTGCATCGCCTGTCCGCCTCCACCGGCGATCATTACCTAGCGCGCCATAAACCCGCCATCCACCGGTAGCGCTTGCCCGGTGATAAAACTGGCGCCTGGCGAACACAGAAATAGGATACTCTGAGCGACTTCCTCTGCGGCGCCGGAGCGGCCCATCGGATGCATTTGGTCAAGCAACGCCGCTGTTGCTGGGTCCTTTCGCGCTTCAGCAACCATCGGCGTTTCGATCGCGCCCGGACAAACAGCGTTGATGCGAACGCCCTTTGTTGCATAGGCGAGCGCCGCTGATCGCGTTAGGCCGACAACGGCGTGTTTTGCAGCACAATAACCAGCGCCGCCGATACCAGTGAGCCCAGCAATCGACGCGGTGTTGACAATTGCGCCCTCGCCTTGCTTTTCCATAAGCTCCAGTTCGGTCCGCATACAAATGAGCACTGCACGTCCATTCACAGAAAACGTTTTGTCAAACAGATCTATTTCGCCCCAGGGCGTGTCCAAATCCTCAAGCGAGACCCCCGCATTATTCACCGCGTAGTCTAGGCGCCCCTGTTTTTCGGCAAGTTGCCGGATACACGCTTGAACGGCGGCGTCATCCGTTACGTCTAGGTCCGCCGCGGCCGCCTCGCCGCCAGCGCCGGAGATCTCGGTCGCGACTTTCATTGCTGCGTCGCCGTCCCGATCGGTCACCAAAACAAAGGCGCCGTCTGCGGCAAAGGCCAATGCCGTCGCCTTCCCGATGCCGCTGCCGCCTCCCGTTACAAACGCCACTCGTTTATTTTTTTCGGCCATTATTCCGTCCTCCCAGTTTTTAGAATGTAAGCAACGTTTTTACGACGGGCGCAACCTTCGCCGGTGGTTGCTCACTCGGTGGGTTGCATGTGCGGGAAGTTACTGATGCTCACGGATGAAGAAGCTTAGCCAATCACTTCACGAAACAAGGCATAACTCAACCGCTGCTTCGCAAGTCCGTTGGAAAACGGCGACCCCGGCAGGATTCGAACCTGCGACCCTCAGATTAGGAATCTGATGCTCTATCCTGCTGAGCTACGGGGCCTCGTCTCTGACATTAGCAGATATCGCCCGAATTCCCAGTGATCGCGCTCTGGGCGTCACGCAACAGTTTCGGTCGCTTTCGCCGCGTTCTCTGCAAACCAAGCATCGACCGCTTTTCTTTCGTCTGGCGTCAGGTGCAGCCCAAGCTTTGATCGCCGCCACAGGACGTCATCGGCGGTTTGTGCAAACTCATGCTCGATTAAATAGTCTAGCTCCGCTGCGGTGATATCGCCTGCAACGAAAGACTGCCCGCGAACGCCGCCACCGCCCTTTGGGAAGGCAGACGACAAAATGTCCGGCGCTCTCGCCCCATAGGCGCGCGCCAAGCGGTCAACCAATCTTGCCGGCGCCGTGGGATATGCTTCGAGCAACGCCGTCAAAAACGCGTCGTAGTCCCCGTTTTTTATTTCTCCGCCAGGCAACGGGGCCGTCTTTGTCCAGGCGTCTGATAAACGGGGGAAATTGGGTTTCAATTTCTCCAAAGCGTGTTCTGCAAGCTTACGGAAAGTTGTAATTTTTCCACCGTATACCGATAGAATTGGCGCTTCATCATCATCGAGAACCAGCGTGTAATCCCTGGTCACTTTCGCCGCTTCTCCGGCGGCGTCATCGAACAACGGCCTCACGCCCGCGTACCGCCAAACGATATCTTTTGGCGTCACCGGCTTTGCGAAATAAGACGAAACTAAATCGCATAGGTACTTCTCTTCGTCCGCCGACACTTCGGCTCCGTCAGACGCGCTGTCTACTGCCACGTCCGTGGTTCCAATTAACGTAAAGTCTTGCTCATAGGGTATCGCAAAAACGATCCGACCGTCCTCATGCTGAAAGATGAATGCGTGGTCACCCTCATAAATCCGCCGAAGAACGATATGGCTTCCTTTAACCAAGCGCAGCGCCGCGGTATTTGTTTTCGGTTTCGCCTGCGCGTCTATCTGGTCCACCCAGGGACCTGACGCGTTCACGACAACGCGGGCGAAAACCTCACGTAATCCGTCTGCGTCTTTCAGGGTGATGCGCCATTTTTCCGGCGATCGTTCAAGCGCCACGCACTCGGTTCGTGTAAAGATATCCGCGCCACGCTCGTGGGCGTCCACCGCGTTCAGAACGACTAAGCGCGAGTCTTCTACCCAGCAATCCGAGTAGGAAAAGCCTCGCACAAAGGTTTCCTGCAAAACACCGCGATAAGGTCCGGCGTCTAGCCTTAAGCGCTTAGCTGGCGGTAGTTTCTGCCGTCCGCCAAGATGATCATAAATGAACAGTCCGAGCTGGAGCAGCCATGCTGGGCGTAGTCCCCGGTGGTGAGGCAGTACGAAGCGGAGCGGCCAGATGATATGTGGGGCGGCGGCGAGTAAAACTTCTCGCTCGATTAGCGCTTCGCGCACTAGGCGGAATTCATATTGCTCGAGGTAGCGCAAACCGCCATGAATGAGTTTCGTGCTTGAAGATGACGTATGCGAGCCGAGATCATCGCGCTCGGCGAGACCAACCTTCAAGCCGCGGCCAGCTGCGTCCCGCGCGATGCCCGCGCCATTCACGCCGCCGCCGATGATAAAAATGTCGTACATGAAAAGAGGCAACTAACGCGCGAGACTTCAGACGCCGTTAATTACGCCCTCGAATTCGATCAAGCCAGGGTGCGAAAGGCGGACCTTTCGACGCTGAACCGCTTGGGCTCAACTTCGTTTCTGCAACCAAGCGACCACGTCTCCCATCACCTCGTCGCGGTTCGTCTCGTTCAGCATTTCGTGTCGACCACCGGGGTAAAGGCGATCGGTTAAATCGCTGATGCCCGCGCTTCGAAATTTCTCGACCAGGCTCGTGAAAAGGCCGCCGCCGAAATGGACAGGGTCTTTTTCGCCGGAAAAAATGTAGACCGGCAAATTTTTCGGGATTTTCAGCCATTCATCGGGATTAGCCAGGGCCGCCCCGCCCCCGAGCATTGAGGCGGCGGTTTCCTCTGTCGGATCAAAGCCGCAGGCGGGATCGTTCACATATTTATCGACTTCCGCGTCGTCCCGGCTCAACCAATCAAAGGCCGTTCGCGCGGGCTCAAAGCCAGCGTTGAGGGCGGCGAACCCTGCGGCTTCCGGTTGCGCGGCGGCAACTTGTGCAATCAACGCGTAATCCGCCGATCCAGAAAGGATTACGCCGTCAATCTCACTCGCTCCGTCAGGCAAAAAAGCTTGCGCCGCGAAGGAACCCATTGAATGGGCGAACAAAAAGAGCTTAGGAGCGCTAGATTGTTCACGAATTGCTTTAATTGCGCCGGTAATGTCCGAAATCAACGCCTCGAACGAGAATTTACCGAATTCCCGCTCTGAGTGTGCGGTCGCGCCATGGCCCCGATGGTCATAGGCGAAGACTTCGACATTCGCGGCGTTTAAGACGCCCGCGAAACGATCATACCGTCGGCAGTGCTCGGCAAGCCCATGCAAGATCAGGACAGCAGCCTGCGCACCTTCTCTTGGCCAATGGAGCCCTTTCAAAGAAAGACCGTCAACTTGAGAGGAAAAACTGAAATCAACACTGGACATGGAGACGCTCCGGGTTCCGCCCATTGTGCAGCGTGATGACGCCGCACTTTTCACTATTGATTTTTTATAGTCTTATCGGTGTAAGCGCACCAATAAGCGTTGGCATAAGAAAAACAGGAGAAGCCGCAATGTTCGGCAGTCTCGACGAAATTCTCGAAGATATCGAAGGCGCGCCTGACGGCCCTGAGGTCGCAGCTTTCTTTGATTTCGATAACACGCTCATTGCTGGCTACTCGGTCTCGGCGTTTTTGAGAGAGCAGCTCTTGAGCGGGGCGATGTCGCCGCAAGAAATTGGCGTTCAGGCGGCCGCGACAGCGCGGTACTCGCTCGGGCAACTCGGGTTTTCCGGTCTTGTTTCCGAGACCGCGAAGTCGCTTCGCGGTCAAGCCGAGTACACATTTGAAGAGTTTTCAGAGCGCGTGTTTAAGAAACATGTTGCGGGCGCAATCTATCCGGAGGCGCGCGACATTCTCGAGGCGCACCGCGAAAAAGGTCACACGATCGCGATCGTTTCTTCCGCGACGCGATACCAGATTGAGCCGGCGGCGCGCGAACTAGAGATTGATTATATTCTGTGCACAGAACTTGAAGTTGAAGACGGCGTCTTCACAGGCCGCGTGGTTCGCCCGACCTGTTGGGGCGACGGCAAAAGAACTTACGCCGAATCATTCGCAAAAGACTTCGACATCAAGATGCGTGAAAGTTTCTTCTACACCGACAGCCACGAAGACCTTCCCCTTTTAGAAGCCGTCGGGCGGCCGCGTGTGTTAAACCCGAACTCGAAGCTCACACGGATTGGCAGACAGCGGAGCTATCCGATGTTCCGTTTCCGCAGCCGTGGCCGGCCAACAATCGGGCAAATCGCGCGCACTGGCGCTGTCTACTCGTCAATGCCGAGCTTCTTAGCAGCAACTTTGCCGATCTGGGCGCTGACGGGCCGTAAACGAGACATGCTGAACACCACGCTCGGCTTCTGGGCGGAGTACAGCGCGGCCATAGCCGGCATCCGAATCAATATCGAGGGCGAGGCGAACCTGTGGGAGCAGCGACCGGCGGTCTTTATTTTTAATCACCAAAGCGCGCTTGACGCGTTGATCATTGCAAAGCTTGTCAAACGGGACTTCACGGGGATCGGCAAAAAAGAGATCGCGAGCTACCCTGTCCTCGGACAACTCTTCAAATTCGCGGACGTCGTTTTTATCGACCGCAAAAATACTGACAGCGCGATCGAAGCCATGAAACCGGTTGTCGACGCCTTGCAAAACGATGGGCTCTCGGTGGCGCTCGCGCCAGAGGGCACACGCAGCCCTGCTCGGTCTCTCGGGCGCTTTAAAAAAGGCGCGTTCCACATCGCCATGCAGGCGAAAGCGCCAATCGTTCCAATCATTATTCACAACGCAGCCGATTCACTTCCGAAAGGTCGCCGCATCGCCCGTCCAGCGGACATCGACGTTACGGTTCTAGACCCGATCGACACGTCGAAATGGAAAGCGAAGGACCTCGATAAACATATCGACGCTGTGCGGGATCTCTTCCTGGAGACCCTTGGTCAAGAGGACCATGTGGAAACGGAATTTGCGACGGCGCAGGCGTAGATGGCGAGCGGCGGTTCAAAATCCTCTAAGCAAACCCTTCGGGCGGCGGTCTTAGGGGCAGGCTCTTGGGGTACCACAGTCGCATCGATTGTTTCCCGCAACGTGCCCACCATAATCTGGGCGCGTGACCAAGATACTGCCGATGAAATAAATACAAAGCATACGAACAGTCGTTACCTCGCGGACTTGAAGCTGTCGCGCTCGCTTGAAGCGACAAGCGACATGGAACAGGCCCTGAAAGACGCAGATCTCGTTATCATGGGCGTCCCGTCAAAAGCGATGCGCCAGACCCTGACGGATGCGAAACCATTTATTCGGCCCTGGGTGCCGATCATTTCACTCGCTAAAGGCTTTGAGCCCGCCACACGGCTGCGCATGACCGAGGTGATCAAAGAGATCATGCCCGGGCACCCGCCGGGTGTATTGTCAGGCCCGAACCTCGCCCGAGAGATTATTCAAGGATATGCGGCCGCGAGCGTTCTCGCGATGGAAGACGAGGTCATCGTCAAACGCCTTCAGCCGATATTCGAATCTAACATGTTTCGTGTTTATTCGAATACTGACGTTACAGGGTGCGAATTAGGCGGCGCGTTGAAAAACGTGATCGCGATCGCCGCAGGTATGGGCGACGGCGCGGGCGCTGGAGAAAATACGCGTTCTGCTGTGGTAACGCGCGGGCTCGCAGAAATAACCAGGCTCGGATGCGCGATGGGCGGACGGCCGGAAACCTTCGCCGGGCTCGCTGGCATGGGCGACTTGATGGCGACCTGCACGTCAACGCTCAGTCGGAACCACAGCGTTGGTGAAGCGCTCGGCCGTGGAAAAACAATTCAGCAAATCATCGATGACATGAACCAAGTCGCCGAGGGCGTGAATTCATCGAAAATTGTTATGGACCTCGCGGAAGATTACGAGGTCGAAATGCCAATTGCGCGTGAGGTCTATCGGGTTTGCCACGAGGGATCGACCGCGCGCCAAGCTTTCAGGGGCTTACTCCGGGCCGGGCACAGCTCAGAACTAGATCCGGGCTAAAACGAAGAAGCCTTTTTTGTATATTCGAGTTGCGCCGTGCACGGCGTATTTGAGGGACGTCTTGTGAACGATAACGATACCGCGATCCGGGCATTAGAGAAAATCGCAATTCACGGCGAAGCGCCGATGCGCGACGCAGAGCGTTCACTGGTCTTTATCGCCAAGGCCCGGAGCGACTTGGAGCGCTCCCTTTTGGAAGCATTCGCGGAGAGCCGCGGCGCTACACACAACGGACCGGTTAGAATTGCCTGGATCACGGTCGACGATAGGGACGACACGGTTAGTCACCAAGGGCTCGACAAGGCGCTTATGGGCGACGGTAATCAACTTCTACCGGCTGACGCCCTCCTCGTTCCCCTCGGCGTCATTTGGCAGACCCGCGAAAAACGGGCGGGATCACGGCCACGCCTACGCGACTTAGTGATCCGTGAGCGGACACTCAAACGCGAAGGGCGGCAAAGGCGGTTCTTGGAGAAGACGCCGGAACAGGTCGGCGTCGTTGTCGGCGAAGCTGGCTCGGTTGGCGCCTTGAAAACCCGGTTCGACAACACGCGTCATATTTCAAATGAAACGGCGGAATTCGCAGACTTTGTTGCGCGCCAAGCGGCGCTTACCATTGAGCGCGACGCCCGAAAATATGATCCATCGCTGATAAAATTTCCGCGCTTTGTGGCCGACGCCTTGTGGTCCCGGCGCGAATTTCAGGAAAGGCTTGCGGAGCTCGCATCAAGCTCTGGGCGATCGATCGAGGATGTTCAATCGGAAGCGCGTTCATGCATGCGCGAGCTGATCCCCCGGGTGAACCCATTTTACGTGGAGCTTTCGAACGTAATCTGGCGGACCGCTCGTCGCCTTGGATATGAGGAAGACATTGTTCTTGATGCGGACGCCGTTGAGAAACTACGCCAGAAGGCCTGCACCACGCCTTTAGCGTTGGTTTTCACCCACAAGAGCCATGTTGACGGCGTCGCCGTCATCAACGCTACCCATGACCATGGATTCCCGCTGGTTCATATCATCGGTGGAAACAACATGGCGTTCTTCGGCGTTGGGCACATTATGCGCCGGGCCGGGGCGATTTTCATCCGACGGTCGACAAAAGATAGCGACGTATACAAAGCAGTCTTGCGTTCATATTTGGGGTATTTGCTCGAGAAGCGTTTTCCGGTCGCCTGGTCTCTGGAAGGCACGCGCTCGCGCAACGGAAAACTAATGCCGCCGCGTTTCGGCATTCTAAAATACGTTGTTGAAGCGGCCGCCAAGACCGCTGCCTCTAACCTCAATGTTGTTCCGGTATCGATCTATTATGACTTGATCGCGGAGCTTGATGACTACGCGTACGAGCAAAAAGGCGGCGTAAAGCGCCCCGAGAGTTTCGCCTGGTTTACGAAATATTTGCGCAGCTTACGCAACCCGCTGGGTCGCTTGTCAATGGCGTTTGGAAGCCCGGTGATTGTCGACGCGTCTAGCAAAGAGTTTGCCGCAATGACCGCGGACACGGGCGACCGCTTCTCGATTGAGCTCCAAAAGCTCGCCTTCCGCGCGTCCGTGAGCGCTAACGCGGTAACGCCGTTGACGCCCACGGCGGTCTTTGCGCTTGTGTTGTCGGCGGCTGCGCCGTCAGCGCTGACCGAGCGTGAAATCATCGACGACTTTACAGACATCGTAAAATGGGCTGGCCGCAGGCGCATTCCGATGACGGATGACTTGAAAACCGGCGACGAGGCGCGCATCGCAAAAGTCGCGGAAGCCATGATGCAAGTCGGCGTCGTCACGCGCTACGATGAAGGCTTGGAGCCTTTGTTCTCAATTGCGCAGGATCAGGAATTCGCAGCCGCTTACTATCGCAATTCGGTGGTGCATTTCTTCGTCAACAAAGCGATTTGTGAATTGGCGCTCGCAAAAGCCATCGAAGCGCCAAGCGATCACACTTATGATATCTTCCGTAACGAAACTATTCGCCTGCGCGATATTTTCAAGTTTGAGTTTTTCTACCCAACCCTAGACGATCATTTGGCGGAGTTTGAGCGCGAAATGGCGCTGGTTGACCGACACTGGAAGAAAACACTCGCGAATGACGGCGCTTACGCCCTCCTCCAACAGATGTCTCCCTTCATGTCCCACGCAACGCTTCGCCCTTTCGCGGAAGCTTATAGCGTGGTCGCCGATGCGGTCATGAATTTAAAGGCGGATGATGATTCGAGCGAAAAGGCGCTTGTCGCCACCGCCCTCAAACGCGGTAAGCAAGCGGTGCTGCGTCGCCAGGTCACCAACTCCGATGCGGTCGGCAAGCTCATGTTCTCGAACGCCTACAAGCTGGCGGAAAACCGGAAGTTGATAACCGGGGCTACTGACCTCACAGGCGCGCGCGTTGCTTTCGCACGCGAACTGAAAGACATCGCACGGCGGCTGCGGCTCATTTCAGCGCTTAGCGCTCAAGCCCGCGCTGAGACCGATATTGGCGTGCGCGGCGTCGTCTCGGACCGGGTCGAAGCGCTTGCAAGCGACCCGGCGATGGCGCAAAAACCGCAACCAAGAACAGCCTGAACCTGAGAGGCTCGTCGCCTCGCAGCAGAATTAAACAGGATTTAAAGGCCAAGGCGCTGGAATGCGTTTAAGCCGTTTGAACCAGGAAGGCGCTCAACCCATGAGACAGCTAAGCCCCCAGGACGCCCAGTTTCTTTATATGGAAGACGGGCACCTAGCCTCGCACCTGACCTCCGTCGCAATTTGCGACCAGTCCACCGCGGACGGCGGGATCGTGCGTTTCAAAGACATTATCGCCCATGTTGAGGAACGGCTGTCGGCGTCGAAGATCTATAATCAGCGGTTGATGCGCGTGCCGCTCGAGCTGGATTACCCATATTGGGTTGAAGATCCGCACTTCGATAATGAGTACCACATTACCCACGGGCGGCTGCCAGAGCCCCAGGACTGGCGGCAATTCTGCATCCACATGGCGCGCTTCCATTCACGCCCGCTCGACATGACCCGTCCACCCTGGGAGATTTACGTCGTCGAAGGCCTCGGTAAGATTGACGGGCTGCCTGAAAAAGCATTCGCTATAGCAATTAAAATTCACCACGCTGCAGTCGACGGAACATCAATTCAGGAATTCATCGCTTCACTGATGGATTTCAGCCCAGAAGGCCCGCCCGTTTTGCCCGCGCCGTCGATGAAAGAACGCAAAGCAGAGCGTCCGGTGACGGCCGGGGCGATTATCCGACGCGCCTGGTGGCATAACACAACAGCGCCGTTCAAATTCGCGCAAGCGACAATGAAGTATGCGCCGGGCATCGCCCGGTCGACGCTTCGTCGCTTCACGACCAGCTCGACATCCGATTCCATCCGAGCGCCAATGACCCGCTTCAACGGTGAAATTTCGCCCCACCGGGCCTTTGACGCCGTCACCTTTGACCTCGAAGAGTTCAAAGAAGTGCGCCGCGCTTTTAAGGACGCCAAAATCAACGACGTCGTTTTGGCTGTCTGCGGGGGCGGTCTGCGCAAATATCTCGAAGATAAAAATGAGCTTCCCGATGAATCGCTGATCGCAGCAGCGCCGATTAACGAACGCCCACCCTCGGCGGATCCCGTTGGCGCTAAGGCCGATGGCAACCACGTCAGCGCGATGTCTGTGCCAATATACACAAATATCGCAGACCCGAGCGAGCGCTTAAAAGCAATCGTCCGCACCACGCGCTACACAAAAGCGGGCGAAGGCGGCTTCCAGGCCCGCCTCGTCGCCGATCTCGGCAAGCGCCTGCCTGCAGCGTCACAAGCGGTGATTACACGGCTTGCGCTTTCCGACCCACGCCTCACCGCACGGTCGTGCAACCTCTTTATCTCAAATGTTCCGGGTCCACCCTTCCCGTTCTATTTCTGTGGGGCGAAGGTCACCAACTCGTTTGGCATGGCGCCGATCGGCGGCGGCGTTGGTTTGTTTATCGCGACGCCAAGCTACGCTGGGAAAATCTCCTTTAACCTGACAACAACACGAGATATTGTTCCGGATACGCCCTACCTTGCGAATTGCTTGAAGCTCGCCTTTACCGAGCTCAAGTCAGCGGCGAAAAAACAAGGCGAAACTGCATCGTCTACGGAGAGGAAAGCGATACGACGCGCCCGGTATCGCGTCCGTGTTCAACGCTCCGAAGAAATGGCAGAAAACGGGCAAACGCCCGAAAATGAGCGTGCGCCAGCAGAAAAAGCCGCAAAGGCTTCGAGGACACGGACCAAAGCGTCAACCAATGGAAAGACACCGGCAAACGGGGCGGATGACGCAATTGTAGCAAAACCGACCAGGCGGCCGCGTAAGCCAAGCGAACGACGCGCTGCAACAAAGGCAAAAACGACCAACGGAGCAGCAGCAAACGGTCGAACTGCGGGCACAAGCAGCTAAAACCACCACGTTTTTCGCCGCTAAGTCATTGTAATTACTGGGCGTTGCAACAAATCTGCAACGCACTCTTCTTTTTTACGTCTTCGCTGCACAATTCATGCAGCGTAGTCACCGAATACTGTAAGCTTGCGGTGACACTTAGCGACGTAAAATGCCAAACTTAGTACCCGAATTTGCGTTAGACGCACTTAAACCACCCTCAGCGCCACTTTTACCAGTCGACGTTGGCCGAGCCATGGTTGAGGCCTCTGCGTTTCCTGCGACACGCCCGTTTCTATCGCTTGCGCCTGACGGCGATGGGCACCCTGTGCTGGTGTGCCCGCCGTTCCTCGCCTCAGACGTTAGCACCTCGTTTCTGCGCCAATATCTTCGCACGAAAAATTATTACGTCTACCGATGGAAACTCGGGCGCAATCTCGGTCCGCAAATTCTTGGTCCAGATCAAGTAAAACTCCGTGATCGGATCGTTGAGATTTATGAAAAGACCCATCGGCGGGTCAGTCTAATTGGCTGGAGTTTAGGGGGCGTTTTGGCGCGCGAGCTGGCCAAACAGCACCCCGATATGGTGCGCCAAGTCATTACCCTTGGCAGCCCCATCGGCGGCAAGATGAGCGGGGTTAGCTCAAACCTCCGCAAATTTTTCAGTTATGTTTCCGGCACGCCTGACGACGGAGAAGCCCTTAGTGACATTGTCGCGCAACTTCACGTTCCGCCGGAGGGCGTGCCGTCGACTGCTATTTTCTCTCGCACAGACGGCGTCGTGTCTTGGCGGAATTGTATCGAATATCCAGCGGATTTTACGGACAATATCGAAATATATGGTAGCCATTGCGGCCTTGGATTAAATCCGTCCGCCTACTTCGCTATTGCGGATCGGTTGGCTCTGCCAGAGGAGGAATGGTCGCCGTTTGACCGCACAGCAACGCTGTGGCGGAGAACGGTATTTCCATCGAGCGGCCATCGCTACAAATAACGCCTCACCAGGATACTCAGCGTTCTGTTGAAATCGGACGGAAAGCTCGAGGATGGCGGGGTATACGCACACGTTGTTCGACGAAGCGCTTTAGTGCCTGACTGAAAAACCGATCGTAATCAACATCGTAATCGACAATGAAAAACGCCGTCCCGAAGGACGGCGTCTTTGCTTACGCAACTAAACTGTTCGCTGTTGTTAGGCGTTCTCGCCTTTGCGAAGCTCGGTGATGTAGGAACCAAGCGGTTCGATGCTGCCGCGACCGCCTTGGGCGGCAAGCGACGAAATTTCACGAACCTGCGCGACGTTGCGTTCAATTGTTTCGCGCATGGCGTCGCGCTGGATGCGGAGCGTTTCACCAACGGTTTCCGAGTCCATAATTTCGCGCAACGCTGCAAAAGTGTGGTCAGCGTTTTCTTGTGCGCTTTCGATGATCGCAAGCATCACGTCACGACGCGTATCATCCAACTTGTCGCCCGTTTCAGACAATGCAGTCGCTGCATCACCAAAACCGTTCCGAATGCGGTTCATGATGGACTGAAGATCAGTTTGTGCGTCATCACGAACTTCTTCAATTGTCTCAGCTGCATGCTGTACCGTTTTCTTCGCTGCACGACGTGTTTTTTGAGCGGCTGATTTTGCCGTCGTTTTGGTTGTTTTCTTTGTGGCTTTTTTTGCTGCTGCCATGGTCTTACTCCTTTAAGTCGTCAGGGTTACTAGGGTTAAAATCATCAGGCTGCCGCGTTCGCGGACGCCCTCTCATCGGCCGCGCGCAGATGCGCAACAACGAGTTCTGTTATATGGGGCAGATGCTTTGCCGGCAGGTCGTGCCCCATTCCGTCAATCACGGCGAGTTGCGAGTCTTGAACGCGCGCCGCAATGTCTTTTGCGCCGTCAACATGAACCAACGGATCATCAGATCCATGAATAATGAGCGTTGACGCAGCAATTCGATCAGTCCACCCACCGAGCTCGCCTGTCGCCAAAATGGCGGCGATCTGCCGGCGCAATCCAGCTGGGTAAACACACCGGTCCACCGCCTCGGCGACACGGGCACGCAATTCAGTACGGGGATCGTCTGGATCCTTGGTGCCGATGACGTCCCAAACCGACAGCGCATGGTCAATGATCTGATCGCGCGACGCGGTTTTACTGGGACGCTTTGTCATCGTCCGGACAACTTCAGCGCTCGGACGTGGGAGCGATGTTTTGTTGGTCGTTGTCAGGAGAGCCGTGAAACTCTTCACACGGTCCGGGTAATCCGCAGAAATGATCTGACCGATCATCCCGCCCATCGAGACGCCCATGATATGGGCCCGATCGACGTCGAGAGCGTCTAAAACACCAACAGCGTCTTTAGCCATGTCCGGCAACAAGTACGGGGCGAGCCCTTTAACGCCAACACGCGCCGCAATGAGTGCTAGCGCAGGTGGGAGCGCAGACTTGCCGTGAACCTTGGTGGACTTACCGACGTCCCGATTGTCGATCCGGATGGTGCGGAAGCCAGCTGCATTCAGGCCGTCGACTAACATCGTAGGCCACATGACGAGCTGCTGCCCGAGGCCCATAACCATCAAAACCGCAGGACCTTTCACCGGACCTGAGACTTCGTATTCGATGGTAATACCGTTTGAGCGAACGCTCGGCATCGACGTATCTCCTGCTTGCAAGATACATATAATACAGAGAATCTATAAAACTAGAGTGGAGTTCAAAAAAATTTGTGCATATGCGAAATTTTTTCCGCTTTCCTGTCTTAGTGTCTGCGTGGAGCCAACCCAAACAGAGCAAAATCAAGGACTTCGCGACTTTCCTCGACCGCGCGCGCGGCGTCTCCATCGCGCGCCCAACGGGCTCCAACCGCAATCCAAGCCGCAATTAGCGTAAGCGCGGCGGAACTTGCCGACGCTGATTTGGCAAAATCGCCATTGCTCATCCCGTCTTCGATGATTTCTTCAGCCACGCGGTAAAGGCTCTGGCTCGCGTCCAATAACGATACAGCCCCGCGTTGGGCCGCCTCCCCAATAAAACGCCGGGTAATTGAGGCGTTCGCCCGCCATTCCTCGATCATAATCGCGCGCAGGATCTCAAGCCGATCCGCGCCGCCGACGCTGTATTCGGCGAGCTCATCAACGATCTTCTCGGCGATCTGCTCGTTGAAGGCGGCAATCAAGCCTGATTTTGAGGCGAAGTACGTGAAAAACGTCGCGTTTGCGATGTCCGCCCGTTCGCAAATCTCTTCGACGCGGACATCGTCAAAGCTCCGCTCCTGCATCAAGTCAATTGCCGCGTTCAGGATGCGTCGCCGGGTTTCAATCTTTTTGCGCTCGCGACGCGACATGGAAGCCAGCGCAATTCGTTTAGTCAAAGCCAAAACGAACCGCCTTTCGTTACTCCAGCGCTCAAGAAAGACCGCTGATGAAACTCCCCACCTATAGTCGGTATCGGCAGTTTGGTTGTCCTGGCAAGCGCCTTTACGACGAAGCGAGTTGGAGTGACAACGCCGCCCGCTCGTCCTGATTTAAAGACGGGTCAAGGGAAACGGGGCGCCCGCGCGTCACCAGCAGAAAAGCCTGGGGCACGAAGAAGAACGAAACCACCGTCGACAAGAGAACGCCGCCGGCGATCGCCGTGGCGAATGGCGGCCAGAACCCACCGTCGGATAATATCAACGGCAAGAAGCCGCCAAATGTTGTGATCGTTGTAGACGTGATGTGCCGTGCAGTTTCCATAACGCCGTCTTTGATCGCATCAAGGTCGCCAGCAATCGCTTTGGGATCGAGCCTTAGCGTCGAGATGATGATGATTGCTGCGTTTATCGCGACGCCGACAAGACCAAGCAAGCCGATGATTGGGTTAAATCCAAAAGGGAAACCAAAGATCGTTAGGCTGAGCATCCCAAGTCCGATCGAAAGGAACGCGACGACGAATACGACGGCGCTCAACCGGAATGAGTTAAATGTGAGAACGACCGTCGCCACAATCATCGTGACGATGAGACCGACCGAGCTCAATAAGTTCCCGACCGCATCCGAACGCGCTTCGTTATCGCCGCCAAACTCATAACGATACCCGGGCGGCATTTCATATCCGCGCTCTTCTGCCAACGCCTCAAAATGTTCAACAGCAGTTGCAGGCAACTCTCCCGCGCGCATAAAGCCAGATACGATATTTACCCGCTGCGCCTGATAATGCGTAATCACGTCCGGCGCAGGTTCAAGCGTAATATCGCCAAGGGCGGTGATAGGCGTGCCGTCAAAATCACCGCGTACGGAGGGTTGGCCGCTGCCTAAAACAGTCAACGATTCAAGTTCATCGAATTGGGCGCGGGTTTCATCGTCCAGACGCACTTTAATGGGCAGTTCCTCAGCGCCTTCCACCACCGATCCGCCTGAGACGCCCTGAAGCTGCGCATCGAGGCTACGCGCCACATCAACCAATGAGAGGCCGACTTGGCGAGCGGCGTCTTCGTCCGCGTTGAGCCACAATTTCGGCTGTCCGCCGCCGATCGATGCGTAGGTCGTAATGATTTCCGGCACATCGGCCATGATCGCGCGGGCTTCTTCGCCGAGCGCTTGGAGCGTCTTTAGGTCCTTCCCGTAGAGACGTAACTCAACGGGCGCATAACTCGGCGGGCCTTGAAGCAGCTGACGCACAATAACCTGCGCTTCTGGCAGGGCCGCGCTCAGCTCAACTTGAAGGTCATCAATTGTTTTCGTCAGTCCGGAGAGTTTCTTCGCGGTGACCATGGCTTCGGCGTAACTGGAGACGCCGTCCTGGTTCTGCTGCAAGTTGTAATAGAAACTTGGGACGGAATTACCGATGAACCAGTCGACCGTGTCTATTCTGTCATCAGTAGATAGAATGTCCGAGGCGCGCTCCACGAACGCCCGTGTTTGCGTCAGCGTCGCCTGGGGCGAAAGCCTTAACTCAATGTGAAATTGGTTTCGGTCCGCTTGCGGAAAGAATTGCGACGGAAGCGTTCCAACCCCTAGAAAACCGATGATTGGAAGCGTCATTGCGCCAATGATTGAAATACGGGGCGCGCGCAGGCTCGCAGCGATCGCTTTTCCAAAAAGCCAGCCGAGCCCGGGGATAGAAATTCCAGTGACCCAGAAGGGCGCTTTTTTACCGCCCGGCTCTCCGTGCGCGGCGTATTTTCCAGCAAACCGCCCGAGAAAGATACCACTCAAGGCCGCGCCAGCGCTTACGGCAAGAAGATAAGACGCCGTCAATGACAAGATAACGCTGATTGCAATCGGGCCGACAAATTCACCGGCGCCGCCTGGCAGCAGCGTGATCGGCATGAAGGCCAGAACGGTTGTTACCGTTGAACTTAACAACGGCACCCATAAACGCCGCACGGATTGGGACACCGCGTCCCGCGCATCCATACCAGCGAGGATTTTCCGCCTGATCGCATCGGCCATAACAATGGCGGCGTCGACTAATAAGCCAAGCGCCACGACCAGCCCGGTGATCGACATTTGGTGGATCGGTATACCGAGGATATTGAGGAATAAGATCGCAGATAACGTTGTAAGCGGGATTGCGGTCGTAACAATCAACGCCGATCGCCACCCAAGCGTTACAATCAGCACCGCAACAACAAGAGCCACACCGACAATCAGGTTTTGAATAAGAATACCAAAGCGCTCGGATGCATAAGCGCTCTGATCGAAAATAACGTCTAAACGAACGCCGTCGGAAAGCTCCGTCTCAAATTCACCTAAAGCGCCGCGCACAGTGGCGGCCCAAGCGTCGACGCGCAGACCTGTTTCCATCCGTGTCGCCACGACGACAGCGATTTCGCCACGGGCGAGCGTCACGGTATTAATTGGCTCAACAAGAGTGCGTTTGACCGAGCCAATATCGCCTACACGCACGATCGCGCCTTCGGAATCCTCCCGTAGCGGCACGTCGCGCAGCCGCGAAAGCGATGTGAGCTCCCCTCTGACTTCCAGCGTGTACTCGTTTTCCCGGCCATAGAATTGACCGGCAGCGACTTTCGAATCCGCCTGCGCAATTGTCGCGGCGATCGCCGTTTTGTCGAGGCCAAGGGACTCCGAAACAGCATTGTCGACAGCAACGACAACCTCTTCGTCCGGTGCGCCGAATATCGTAACAAGTTCTGTCCCCGGAACATCGCGCAGGCGGTCCTGCAGTTCCTCTGCGATCCGTTTAAGGATTAAGGTGTTTGGTTCATTCTCGGCATCCCATACGAGAGCCGCCATCACAGTGTAGGCATAGCCGCGATCATCATCGAAAATTGGCGTTCCGGCGCCATTGGGGAAGCTCTTCTCAGCGTCCGTGATCGCGTCCCGGATAATCGAAAATGGCCCGTCGGTTTCATAAATCGTCTCATCTAGGACAACCGAAACAGACGAGAGCCCAGCGCGCGACGAGGAACGGATTTCGTCGATCTCCACAATCTCACGGAGCTCATTTTCGAGCTTTTCTGTCACCAACTGCTCGACACGCTCTGCGCTGGCGCCTGGGAACGGCGTTAAAATGACAGCGCCGCGATTTGTAATTTTCGGGTCTTCTTCAAGCGGCATGGTAACAAGCGCAGACAGGCCGCCGACCAGGATTAAAGCGACCAGAAGAACAAGCAGGCGACGATTATCAAAGAATAAGGTCGTCATACCGATGACCCTTCAGCAATGGTCACCTTTTGACCGGGAACAAAACGAAACGCCCCGGAGGTGACGACAAGGTCACCCGCCTCCAAGGTTCCCGGACAAAGATCCGCGCTTCCTCTATGTGAATGATCTCAACGTCCTTGCGGCCCACAACGCCAGTTTTTAGGTTATCGCCATCGGGCGTCACAACGTATACGGACCAGAGGCCGCGTATACTCTCATTGAGCGCTTTTGCCGGCACCCAAATACCGGTTTCTCTAACCTCATCGGTCAGTGCGAGACGCACTAAATCCCGGGGAATAAAACCTGGGTCATCCTGTATTTCTAAGATAACGGTGAGCGTGCGTGTTCCCTCATTGACGTTTGAAACGATGTTCGTGACGAGCCCGGTGCTTTCGAGAGCGCCAGCTGAGACGCTATAAACGTCGCCAACGCTGATCCTGTTTCGATAGTTTAGGGGAACGCCAACCCGCGCTTCGAGGACGCCATCTTCGTTTATGCGCACGACCCCCTGCCCGGCTTGCACAACGGCGCCTTTGTCAACATACCGACGAACGACCTCCCCGCCAAAGGGCGCAACGAGTGTCGCGTCTTTGAGGTCTTCTGCAACGCCAGCAAGCGCTGCGTCGATCTGACGTAAACGACCTCGCAGACCATCGCGGTCCGCGCGCGCCGTATCGAGGTCGCTTTCCGTGGCGAAACCCTGGGCGCGAAGCTGCTCGGTTCTCGTAAGCGTATTCTCAGCACGCGTTAGCTGCGATGCGGCTTCAGCCCGTTGTCCCTCTAATTCATCTTTCCGGTTACGAAGCTGAGTTTCATCGAGACGGGCGAGCGTATCTCCGGCGCTGACCTGATCGCCGTCGTCAACAATAACTTCCGTAACAAGACCGCCCAGCTCAAAAGAGACATCCGAGACCTGACCCGCCACAAGCCGGCCGGCGAAGCGCCTCGTCGCAACATACTTATCCTGCTCAACAACCCGCATCACGCTAACGGGCGCCGGGCGCTCATCGAGCAGGCGTTCTTGCGATCGAACGGTGATCAGACCCGCACCAAAGACAAACGCCGCGCCAAGGATCACAACCATGGCCGTAAAGCGCGCCAGCACCCCGGCAATAAACGAAACAAGTTTTTTCATGACATATCCAATCCGGCGAATCCTTACGCCCGAGCCTCACTTGACCGCACAAGTGTGAAAATATATTATTTCTCACTTCTTGCAATCATTTTATTTTCTGATTGGGTTGAACGCCTTTGCGCAATCAAAACATTGAATTTAATGATATTTTTGACCGCATCACGGAAGCTTGATAACGTACCAGAAAAGTGAAAAGTGACAGCAATGCCACGTACGAATCTAAGCGCAGACGAAAGTCGACAACTCATACTTGACGAAGCAGAACGTCTTTTCAGGACGCTTGGCTACGCAAAAACGACCATCGGCGACATTGCCGAGGCGTGTGGGTTCAGCCCCTCGAATGTGCACAAGCATTTTGGGACCAAAGCAGCGGTCAACGAGGCTTGCGCGGAGCGCATGCTCCGTATGAAAGACGAGACCGCACGCATCGCCGCGCGCAAAGAAGCGTCGGCTGCGGATAAACTCAGGGCGTATCTGACGTCGCTGAACGAAACCACCAAACGCCTCCTGATTAGCGAAAAGCGCGTCCACGAAATGGTGCTCTACGCGATTGATGAGCGCTGGGAAGTCGTGGCGCAATTTCGCGAGCGCATGCAGCGAGACATTGAAGATATCATCAGGGGCGGGATGGAAAGCGGCGAGTTCACCGGGAATAACGCTTCCAAGACCGCGCGCCAGGTCTTCAGCGCTTCCGCTAAACTCTTGCACCCGATCATGGTCGCAGAGTCGGAAGAGTTTTCGGCTGAAGGCGTTGCAGAAGAGCTGATCGAATTCTTGATCGAAGCCCTGACGTCTTCGAAACGAACGACCCACTAAAAAGCGTCCAATAAGACCTAAAAAGCATCACCTGTTGGCGATGTTTCACCATTGATTCACCATAGATCCGCTAACCTTCGGAATGGCCGACCGAAACGTAACTGACAAAACGAGCTGCCCCGCGCGGCGGCAGGCGGAAAGTCGACTACGACATGAGATATTGCAGCCTATCGCCGCGATGCGAATGGTGGCGGATGTTCTAAAGTCAGAAGGCCAACCTGATGTTCGCTCAAAAGCGGTCAGAGCCCTGAATGGTTCTCTCGACCAAGTCGAAAAAGCCGTTACGGCCATCATCGACTATCAATCACTCAGTAGCGGGACGATTACACCCTTTGTGCAGGATATAGAAATATCCGAATTGATTGCGTCGCGTTTGGAGGCATTCGAAAATAGCGCCACGGTTGCGGGCGTTACCCTACGGTCAATTGGACCGGTGCAAGAAATTAAAACAGACCCCGGTTTACTCTCAATTTGCATTGACGCCTTTTTAGAGAACGCCATTGACTTTACCGAGATTGGCAGTGTCGACATTTTGATAAAGGATCTCCGCGCGGGGGTTGAAATCACTGTTCGAGACACTGGTGTTGGCTTGGATGGTCTTGATACTGAAGCTCTATGGGCGCCCTACGCCATAGCCCGAACGGAGAGAGCAAGGCGCGTTACACGACTGGGCTTGGGTCTTGCGCGGGCCGAGGCTGCAGCATCGCTTATTGAGGCTGACGTTTTTCTTCGCAGCCGCCCGGACGCGAGCGGCGCCGAGGCGTCAATCATTCTTCCAAAGACTTAAGAGACGTTCGTTCTCTACCCAGCGCAGCTGAATTTAATGGGCGTTAGGAAGCCGCGCGGCGTTCTTTCCAGCGCGACGCCGCCGCCACAATCTGCGCGCGGTTACGATGGGGCATCCGCGATGCAATAGCTTGGATGTGCACACGCACGGTGTTTACGGATAATTCTAGCGCTTCCGCGATTTCAGTGTTTTTAGCGCCACTGGCTAAATGCTCGAATATTTCTCGTTGGCGCGGTGTAAATGCCTCAAAAGCGGAGAAAACGTTCGCGAGCTCTTGGTCGTCGCTAAACGCTGGAGCCGCCTCCTCCTCGCTGCGCACCAATAAGCGCTGCGGCAAGGCGACTTCGCCCGCCAAAACACGCTCAATAGTGGAAAGGATAACGTCCGGGTCCGCTGTTTTTGGGATATACCCAACCGCACCGTTGTCCAAAGACCGGAGCACGTCCGAACGCGCCTCGCTTACTGAAATCATGACGATTGGTAAATTCGGCGCGGCTCTGCGAATAGTGTTTATCGTCCGGATCGACGATGGCCCAGGCATGTTTAAGTCAAGCAACAATAGGTCGAGTTCCGGTGTCGCCTTCACCGCGTCGATCGCTTCGTCACCTGTCGCGGCTTCATGTAAGTCTATCTCGCCTAAGCGACGAAGTAAGCTCGCAAGAGCTGCGCGCACTACCCAGTGATCATCAGCTATCAGTACCCTCAGGGACCTTTGCTCTGTACCCGTCATTAACTCTTACTCGTTTTTCCGAGCGATCTTATTTTGGCTGAAGAACAAAACCCATGGCGACCGCTTCTGTGCCAAAATGGTATATTCCGCTCGTTAAGAAAGTGTTTTCGAAAAAACGCGAAGTCGGTACGACGCCGAAACATGACAGATTACATAATATCGCCGCCAGGCAGGATTACTTTTCCTGGTCTCTCTATCGGTTGCCGCGCCGAATTACGCCTTTAGGCGCTTTCATCATAAGCGGGTAAGTTGTATTATTTTGCTACTATTCCGAGTTTGCGCGAAGCAATCTGTTAATAGCGATTGCACTCGGATTCACTTCGCCGCTAGCGTGGAGCGATGCTTTGGCTGCGGGCGGGCCCACCACAAAAATGCAAACCTACCGACTTAATGGCGCTGAGACTTCGGCGATTATCACGGTGCGAACAAGCGGCGGACCGATCCTGAGATATCTGGGCGGTAAGCTCAGTGACGATGACCTGCCGATAGATGAGCCGAAACTGCTGAGACCGGCCGGCCCCGACGACGCAATTCACAACGATATGTTCCCCGTTCACGGATGGGGGTTTGAAGGTGAACCTGCCCTTATCGCCTATACTGATCAATCACACTTCGTGACGCTCAGTCATCGTGATACGGAATTTAGCAACCACGCTGAATTGGCGCTCTCCTATGACGTTTACCCATTGCAAGCGATTCTGCGGCTAAGCTTCCACTTTGATAAAGACACGGATGTTTTCTACGCTGACGCCGAAATCGAAAACGGCGGCACAAACCCGTTACACATAGAACAGTTGGCAGCTTTATCGATTCCTCTGCCCGATTGGGTGCGGTTCGCGGATGCCGGCTATGGCGTGTGGAGCGGCGAAGGTCGATCGAAATTTGTGGACCTTAGCGCTGGCGCCTTTGAACAATGCGGTCGCATTGGACGACCCGGCTTCAATGGTGGACCATTCCTTCTACTGACAGAAAGCGACATGTCCGGCGATTTCCACCGTGAGGAACTGGGCCGCGAAATATGCACGACGCTTGCGTTTAGCGGCAACTACGCCTTGAGAGTGGAACGTCAGGAATCAGGCTTGAAGCGCTTATCCGTTAGTGAATGGCTGGCGCCCGGCGAACGTATCCTCAAACCTGGCGAAACCTACAAAACGCCACCTGCGTTACTCGCTCTATCAGACGCCGGACGACGGGGTATTTCCCGGAGACTTCATGCCGCCGCGCGGGCAAGCACGCCGAGCGCTGAACAGACAAGACCGGTTCAGTTTAATACTTGGGAAGCGGCTTACTTTTCGGTCAATGAAAAAACGGCCATGCGCCTCGCCGAGCGCGCCTCTGAACTCGGGTGTGAACGATTTGTTCTCGACGACGGTTGGTTTGCTGGACGCGATAACGACCAAAGCAGCTTAGGCGACTGGCGCGTTTGCAAAAAGAAATTCCCGCAAGGACTAAAACCTCTCACCGATCAGGTTAAGGCGCTTGGGATGGACTTTGGCCTCTGGCTAGAGCCAGAAATGGTAAATCCTGATAGTGATCTTTTTAGGCGACACCCTGAATGGGCGCTTCAGGTTGATGGAGCAAACAAACCGACCGGTCGAAACCAGCTGGTCTTAGACTATACGCGAACGGATGTTCGCAACTATATCACCGAGAGTCTTTTTAGCCTGTTGGAAGCCGAGCCAATTGACTACTTGAAATGGGATTACAACCGAGCGCTTTACCCGGCCTCATCTGGCGGCCGAAACGTCGCTGGCGAGCAAATTAGAGGACTATATAGCGTCCTCGCAACACTGCGCGACGCGTTTCCCCATGTCAGCATTGAGAGCTGCGCGAGCGGCGGCGGGCGACTAGACTTCGGTATTTTATCGTTTACGGATCGTTTTTGGACAAGTGACGCCACCGATCCGTTTGAGCGCGTGCGCATCCAACGCCGGGCGAGCGTGTTCTTCCCCTTGAATATGCTTGGCGCCCATGTTGGCCCAAACGAAAATCCATGGACAGGTCGGCGAACCAACATCGCCTTTCGCTGCATGACCGCGCTCTTTGGGAGCTTTGGCGTTGAAGCGGATCCGGATACGCTGACCGTGCCAGAACGCAATGTTCTTAAACGGGCCATTTCTTTCTACAAAGCAGAACGGCGCACTATCTGTGAGGGAGAATTGCTTCGATTACCCGCTCCGGCGCACGGCGTCGATGCACAGATGATTATCTCGGCAGACAAAAAACGAGCATTACTAAGACTGCTTCGTACCGATACGCCCGACACCATGACCAATGTGCGCATACAACCTATTCATCTGCCGGAGGGAGAACGATGGCGTGTGACGTGTTCGGATTTCGAACGCGATGCGTTTTCAGTGATCGCAGAAACCGCTTCATCCTACGTCTTAACGAAACAAGGTCTTTCTTGCACTCTAACGCAACCAGGGACTGGGCTGATTTTTGTTCTTGAGGCTGAGTAATGTCAAAAACCACGCTTGGTGTATGCTATTATCCTGAACATTGGCCGGAGACGCAGTGGCGTGATGACGTCAATTTGATGCGTGAGATCGGTATTGAACAAGTGCGCATCGGCGAATTTTCCTGGAGCCGTATTGAACCGTCGCCCGACGAATTTTCTTGGGCGTGGCTCGATAGGGCGATTGAAACGATCCATACGGCCGGCATTAGAATTATTTTAGGAACACCTACGGCCACACCGCCCAAATGGCTCGTCGATCGATTTCCCGATATTCTAGCCGTTGACAAAAACGGACGAAAACGCGCCTTTGGGTCTCGCCGCCACTACTGCTTTTCATCGGAGACATATGCGCGCGAAGCTGAGCGCATTGTTAGTGCGATGACTGAGCGATACGGCAAACACCAGAATGTCATCGCCTGGCAAACCGACAATGAATATGGTTGCCACGATACGGTCCGTTCGTATTCACCGTCAGCTTGCAATGCATTCAGAGAATGGCTTCGCAGAAAATATGTTTCGGTCGATAAATTAAACTCCGCATGGGGAACCGTATTTTGGAGCCAGGAATATCGAGACTTTGGCGAAGTTGATTTTCCGAACCTAACGGTTACAGAGGCAAACCCCTCGCACAAACTAGACTTTTTTCGGTTTTCCTCTGATCAGGTCGTTGCGTTTAATCGCCGTCAAACGGAGATTATTCGACATAATTCGCCTGGGCGACCCATTTACCACAATGCGATGGGTTTCTTCTTCGATTTTGATCATTTTGATCTTTGCAAAGATCTAGATGGAATTTATTGGGATAGCTATCCGCTGGGTTTCCTCGATGGTTCCTCAGCGCCGATCGAGGTAAAACAACGCTATATGCGCCAGGGTCATCCCGACTTCGCTGGCTTTCACCATGACCTTTATCGCGGATGCGGGAATGGAAGATGGGGCGTTATGGAGCAACAGCCTGGGCCTGTTAATTGGGCTGCGCACAATCCAGCGCCTTTGCCGGGAATGGGGCGCCTATGGGCGGCCGAAGCAAGAGCCCACGGGGCTGACGCCGTGAATTTCTTTCGATGGCGCCAAGCTCCATTCGCACAGGAACAAATGCACGCCGGGCTTTTACGACCAGACAACACAAAAGCGCAGGCATTTGCTGAAGCGAACTCAACCGCGAAGCTTTTCTCAAACAGCCTCGCAAATATCCATACGGACCAGCTTGGCGATGTCGCGATACTATTCGATTACCAAGCGTTTTGGCTGTATGAGGCGCAACCGCAATGCGCCGAATGGGATTACTCAGACATTGTCTTTAGGTGGTACACTGCTGTTCGCCGCCATGGGCTAAATATTGATTTCGTTGCGCCAGGTAGTGATTTATCCGCCTATTCGGTGGTCATTGTTCCATCGCTCCCCGTCATCAGCGATGAGACCGTTGAAGCATTGGCGGATACCTCAGCCCAAATCGTTGTTGGAGCGCGTTCCGGCTCAAAAACGACGGCTCTCAATATACCAAGGAATTGTGCACCGGGTCCGTTGAGCGACATGCTCGGATTAAAGATCATCATGAGCGAGACCTTCCCTCCTTTTCATATCGAAAATGGCGTCTTAAATGGTGATCCGTTCAACGGAACGCTCTGGCTCGATCACGTTGAGACCGCCCTGCCTCCTTTAATCCAAAGCAAAACGGGGCACGGCCTTGTCTTCCAGAATGGTCGTTTTACTTACGTCACAACGGTTCCCGATGAGGAAAGCTGCCAGAACCTAATTTCTTTTGTGATGAATGCGTTGCCGAAGCAAAAAGCTTACCCTCTTCCAAAAGACCTGCGTATGCGCCGTTGTGGCAAGAATTACATCCTCTTTAACTATGGGCCAGAACCAGCGGCGGTTCCGAACGAAATAACTCACTTAGGGCCCTTAGTGTACGGAGAAAACCCGATACCAGCCGCCGATTTCGCAATCATTGCTGACGAACACGGCTAGAATTAGTCATCGCGCCGGTGAAATAAAA
>JBCCTV010000006.1:0-33285 GCA_039197915.1 Pseudomonadota bacterium
AAATGTCCACCTCTTTTGTCGAGAGCGCGAGGACTGACGCGTCGGGGTTCATTTGGTGAACCAATGGTACAAGAACGCTCGCCCCCGCCAGGCCCGATGCGCTGGCTGCGAGCAAATGAATGAAATCCCGCCGCGTCGGCTCTTCTGCAGCCGATTGGGTTGTATCGCTCATTCGTCGATCCTTCTAAATAAACGCTTCCGCGCCGCTCGGTTTTGACCTTGTCGCCATAGTGACAAAATGCGGTGCAGCGTCGCGAACTTTCCCTATGCATATACGCGGCGAACCAGGGAGAAGATTTGCCAGTATCCTGATGCGCCTCGCTCTTTTTCAACCAGACATTGCCGGCAATGTCGGCGCCGCAATCCGGGTCGCCGCGTGTTTCAATGCGGCTGTCGACGTTATTGGACCATGCGGGTTTCCGATGAATGAAAAAAAGCTACGGCGTGCGGCTATGGACTATGCCGCGTTGGCGCAGCCTTCCTTGTTTGATGACTGGGCTGCGTTTCGAAAAACAAATGAGCAAGGCGCGCAAAGGCTTGTTTTAATGACGACAAAAGGCGCCACGTCCCTTTGGTCGTTTCGTTTCGAGCCAAACGACGTCATTCTGCTCGGAAGCGAAACAGCGGGCGCACCGTCGCATGTGCACGACGCCGCTGACGCGCGCGTTTTCATCCCGCTTGCGCCGCAAGCGCGGTCGTTGAACGTGTCTGTCGCCGGCGCAATCGCATTGGCGGAGGCCAATCGCCAGTTTTCACTGTGCGACACATAATCCATTACGGCGCCGAGCGCGCTCTCTAACTTTACAAACTCGCGTCCAGGGTTGTTAATTTAGATTGACGTAAAGCAGCGAGGACACAACGTCGTGCCGGAAAACACTACCCACCCCCTGCCGCCTGACCTGGACGCTAAAAAGGCTCGCGCCTCGAAATGGTTTCAGGAGTTACAAGAGCGACTGATCTCCGCATTTGAACGCATCGAGGACGTCGGTGGACCCGGTTACAGTTCGATGACGCCTGGTCGCTTTGAACGAACCCGCTGGTCCCGCGGCGAAACCGACGCGACAGATGAGGGCGGCGGCGTCATGGCGCTGATGCGCGGCCGCGTTCTGGAAAAAGTCGGGGTGCATTTTTCCGAGGTGCAGGGTGAGTTTTCCGAAGCCTTCCGATCAGAAATCCCTGGCGCCTCCGAAGACCCACGCTTCTGGGCCTGCGGGGTTTCCCTTATATGCCACACAAGAAACCCAAGGGCGCCGGCGGCGCATATGAATACGCGCATGATCGTCACCAGCCAGCAATGGTTCGGCGGCGGGGGCGACCTAAACCCCATGCTTCCCGAATTTCGAGATGAAAATCACGAAGACTCGCGCGCCTTCCACGCAGAGTTCGAAAGCGCCTGTAACAAACACAATCCAGACTATTATCCGCAGTACAAAGAGTGGTGCGATAAGTATTTCTGGCTGCCGCACCGGAACGAACCTCGCGGCGTCGGTGGAATTTTCTACGACCGCCACAATAGCGGCGATTGGGAAGCGGATTTCGCCTTCACCCAAGACGTGGGCAGAGCATTTCTAGAGATCTATCCCCCCCTTATCGAAAAGCGCATGAACGAAGACTACTCTGACGATGAGCGCGAACAACAACTTTTCCAACGCGGTCGGTATGCTGAATATAATTTGCTCTATGACCGCGGCACTGTTTTTGGCTTAAAAACAGGTGGAAATGTGGACTCGATCCTTTCATCTCTTCCACCAGAGGCGAAGTGGCCGTAGGCGGAATGCACCTTCCAAAAGTTTGGTGTAACCGGTGTAATCGAGGGAGTTAAGTGACCGCGGGCTGACGCGCGCTAAACCCGTCATTCTTCAATCCCGCTGAAGTTCTGAACGTATTGGAGACTCCCATATTTAGGGGAACACGCAAACTAAAAATTAAAGCGCGCCGGAACCAGACGCGCTTTAATGATTGTTAGATTTTAGGCTTGGTGCTGCCTAAAGAACGCGTTAGCGACCGCGCATTCCTGACAAACCGGAAATCAACGTTAGCAATCCGCCGCCGCCAGCAATGTAGGAACCATACTGCACAGCCCCTGCCCCTTCGTCTGCCCCCATAATCGTCAAAGCGAAATAGGCGACCGCCGCGATCACGGCGATACCGGCGAGCGTTGTTACGATGCTCGTCAGTCTGCCAATGAACGGCAATAGCCCTAGAACGCCTAAAACGGCAGCCACCGCCGAAATAAAGACCGCGCCAAAAATGGCCATCCCCTTGGTCCCGCCTTTCGGCGCGCACTCGCCGTCAATTGACGGGTTTTGTTCAATGAAACACCCCACCGTGTTTCCAACGAAGTAGTTGCCGGTGCGGAACGTCGTCTCTTCGCCGGTCACCGACCCAATGGTGGTTTCGGAGAAAATCGGCAGAAACAAAAGCGCGGCGATAACGGCAATCGGAAGAATAATCCTCGGCATAATCGTAACCATCCCCAAATAACTCGAGTTAAGATTAACTGTTGCGCCAACGGGCGCCAAGTTGTGATTTTACATCACTTTTTGCCGAAACCAGCAGCTGACGCCCTCGGCCGAGAGCCGCCAAAAGAACGGAACCACCTATCGTGAACTCACCCTTTAAAATGGCCGCAATCCAGGCGGCGCCGGTGCTCTTTGATAAGTCAGCCTCAACCGATAAGGCCCTAGGCTTGATCGAAGGCGCGGCGAAAAAAGGGGCCGACATTGCCGTATTTGGCGAAAGCTGGTTGCCCGGATATCCATTCTGGGTAGACGCCGGCGTCGGCGCCGCCACCTGGGACGCAAGTGCAGTATATTTAGAAAATTCAGTCGAGTTAGATGGCCCGGAAGTGAGCGCTATTTGCTCCACCGCGCGCGATGTGGGGATTGACGTAGTCATCGGCGTGGCTGAGCGCGACCCTTACTCTGAAGGCACCGCCTATTGCACGGCGCTTACGATTGGGCGGGAAGGCGTGCTCCTTGGACGTCATCGCAAGCTAAAGCCGACCCACGCTGAGCGCATCATTTGGGGGGATGGTGACGGCGCAGGGCTCATCGTTCAAGAACGTGACTACGCCCGCATAAGCGCGCTCAATTGCTGGGAGCACCAGATGATGTTGCCTGGCTATGCGTTGGCGGCGCAAGGAACACAAGTGCACGCCGCGCTTTGGCCAGGTTGGGAAAAAGAACCGACGCCGGATGATTATTGCTGGGCGCGCCAACACCTGCTCTCGCGCGCTTTCGCAAGCCAAGCGGCAAGCTACGTCATATGCGCCGCTGGCGTTCGTCTGAAACAACACATCCCAGAGCGATGGCGCGCGCTTGGGGACTGGGAGCACACCGGTCAGTCGGTCATCATTGACCCGCGTGGTGAGATCATCGCTGGTCCCATCGATGGCGAAGACATTCTCATTGCGGAAGGCTCGCTAGACGTTGTCCGCGCAGCAAAAGCGGCCTGCGACATCGCCGGACATTATTCACGACCCGACGTTTTTCAGCTTTTTGTGAACAACGACGCTCCGCAGCGTCAGGTTAGACTAGCGACCGATGATGATTTCGATGACGATGATCTATCGGAACTCACTCGAGACCCGGACGATGATGAGATGCTCAATTAGGAGACGAAATGCTCAATCAAGAGACGCGGGCATTCACCGTCGGAACAGGCCTCGCAATGCGCGCTACCGCGTCGAGGAAGGGCGCCAATTGATCTGACCAACTATACTGATCAACGGCGACCGCTCGGGCGCGCGAGCCCAATTCTTGCCTGCGTTCACTGCTTTCGAGGAGACGCACAATCGCCGACGCCCACTCAGCCTCGCAGTCAGCGCTTTCAGTACGCCGAATAACAGGGCCAATGTCCCCATCCTTCAGGCCTAACCCCTCCGCCGCGCCCGTACTGGCGATCACCGGCAAGCCCATCGCCATCGCTTCAAGCACTTTGTTTTGTACGCCGCGAGCAATCGCCAGGGGCGCCGCGGCAACTTTTGCGTTCGCAAGCCAGGGCCGAATATCATCCACCGCACCCGTCACTAAAACGCCCGGCTTGGACACCAATGCGCGAACCTCCGCTGTCGGCTTTGCGCCAACGATCGCAAAACGCGCCTCGGGCATGTTTCGCATGACTAACGGCCAAACTCTGTCAGCAAGCCAATAAACAGCCTCAACATTCGGCGGGTAGTCCATCCGTCCCGTAAAAATCACATCGGACTTTAGACTTTGATCGCTGCGTTGCATCGATCGATGAAAGAAATCCGTATCAACACCATTACCGAACCATCGGACTTCGCTCCCGATCAATGCGGCCTCCCTCGGCGTTACTGCAAAACTGACATCCGCATGGAATGCTGCACTGCGCTCCAAACGCTGTAAACGCTCCGCTTCGAGCCGATAGATTGGCGCTGCGAGACCGCCCATCTCCGCATAAGAGACCCACTTCGCCGAATCAGCGTCGCAGAAATCCACAATCGCTGGCGCCTCAACGTGGTCAATATATTGCACCATGGCGGATGAAAACGCGACAACGGCGCTTAGCGGTTTGCGCGCTTCGTCTTTCACAAACTGCTCAATAACCGGATCATAAAAATACGCCGTAGAGAGAGCGCCGCCCTTTAAAAGCGACAGAATTCCCCGCAACCGCGCGGTTTGCTTTTGTAGCGGCGCGAAACATGTCTCAGAGCATATTGATTTCAGTTTTTCCGTGTATCGCCAATCATCCGGGTCGTCGATGAAGGTCGCGAGCGAAACATCATATCGCTCGGCGAGCGCCTCTAGCATTCGCCATGACCGGATTTTGTCGCCTTTATTCGGCGGATACGGGATGCGGTGCGCTAAAAAAAGCACCTTTTGTCTTTCAGACATTGCTCTCTACCCGAAGTACCGCGAAAGACGGGGACCCAAGGCGTCCGCAGCTGCGTGGGGCAGTCTCTTCCATAGTTTAATGGCCAATGCGTATTTCGGATTTGCGGGCGAAACCGAGGGAACCGATTGCGTGCTATAAAGTTTGTATCGGTACGTTAAGGGCGTGCCCGTCATTCCCCAAGTGCGCTTATAAGCGCAATGGGCAGCACCCCCTTTACTGCGACCAAAATCAAGCGTTGCAGCGCCCCGGGTCGCGATCGCGTGGTCCAATTGCATCCAATAAAGGTAGTCAAACGCTCGCTGCGCGCGTGCGCTTTGCACGCCACCCACATAATAGGGCGCAACGCTTCCCCCGTGGTAAAAACTCAACAACACCGCCAAGGGCCCTTGGGCGCTCTCAACGCAGGAAACCTCGACATCTTCTCCGAGTTCGCGTTCCAGCGCCTCTAGGAACCTAAAATGAAAGATCGGCGTTCCGTGAAGCTGGGCTGTTCGTTTGTATACGGCGTAGAACGCTTGCATATCATTACTAACGTTGAAACGCATCGCGCCACTGTCCGCCGCAGCAATTGCTTTGCGAATTTCGGCCCGCCGGCGGCGGCGAATGGAAAGAAGCCGCTCTGCGGGATCGATCGGATATGTGTGCTGGAAATATTCGTAGGCCCCGCTTTTCTCCTCCCAGCCATCGAACGACACGGCCCCCTGACTGTGGGGCGTTTCTCTAATCTCAAGGTAAGCGGCGCCGCGTCCCCTGGCTATTCTGTCAGCCTCGGCCGAAAGCGCTTCGCCAGTTTCAGCGCTGTTGGCGACAACGCCGCCCCCTACCGAAAACCCAAGCGATATCATCGCCTTTGCGGCAAATAGGCCGTCCACCCAAACGAAAGCGGCGACACCAACGATCCTGTTACCGGAAATCGCGACCAAGCGAATGACCTCGCGCCCATAGCCGGACGAAATCGCTTCCGCGTAACCCCAACGATGGAAAAACGACGCCTGCGGCGTATTTAAAACATAGTCTTCCCAGACAGGCTTATCTGTTTCAGTCGCCACGCGTACACTGACACTGGGCGTGATCTCGATAAGAGCCGCCCCCAGCGGTAACGACGTTGCCTCCTGATACTTCTTTTCGCTTTGCGCTTCCTGAAGTGTCATAGCGCACACTGAGCGATTGGGTCCGACTTAAAGTCGGCGCTCTTTTGTGTATTGCCCTGCAGCCCAAGGGCGTCGTCAAGACGTCCCCATGGAAAATCACCAAACAGCTTACCGAGTTTTTGCGGGTTTTTGCTAAGGTTCAAATAATGCCTGAGCTGGGATTTCAGGGGTGCTTTTCGAACACGCGGTTGGTCGGGATCAACCTCCCACGGATGAAAATAAAAGACTGACGGACCGCCATTCGCCGCCGACGCACGCCTTAAAAGAGCGCGCGAGACCGGATAAGGTGCCGCCCGAAACCAGCCGCCACCCCCGGCGCTCAACCTTCTTTTACCGAAGGACGCGGTCGCTATTGGCGCTTCTATTAAAGCGCTGTCGCGTCGCGGACGAAACGGTGTTTGAGGTCCGGTTGGGTCGCCGTAATGGTCATGCGCTATGGGGTGGCGGCTGGAAGAATAACGATAGCCCGCTTCAGTCAGCGCTCTGTACACCCACAAATCAGTTGGCTTAATTGAAAAGCTCGGCGCCCTGTATCCGAGCACCGATTGGCCCGTGATATCTTCAAGCGTGTTCTTGGAGCGCGTTACATCTGTAAAAAATTCGTCTTGTGTCTGATCGCTTATTTTTTGATGACCATAGCCATGGCTTGCGATTTCGTGCGCTTCGGCTGCAATACGCCTCACAAGCTGCGGCGCACGGTCTGCAACCCACCCAAGCACAAAAAATGTTGCGCGAACGTCCGCCTCATCGAGCATCTCTAGGATACGGTCCGTAGACCGCTCAACGCGTAGGGAATACTCGCCCCAGCTTGACACCGGGATCACCGATGAGAACGCCCACACTTGAAAGTAGTCTTCGACGTCGACCGTCAGCGCGAAAGATGACTTGCCCCTCGGCTTCTGTGACGTATCTCGTTTCAGCACCTGCTAGGCCCGCCAGCGCTCACGAATTTTCTGTAAGGCGCCTTCCGTCGAATTCAGTTTCGCGAGCAATGCTTCGCGGCGCGCGCGCCGTCGATCGTCCGAAACCGCCAATTGCCGGCGAATACGCTCAACATCCGTATACGCTTCTTTTAAATCCGAGCGCGCTTCATTGATCGTCTTTATAACGGCTTTGCGAATATCAACCGCCTCTACGCGTTGTGAAATCGCGGTGACCATCTGCTGAACATCATCATCCGCGACCTCGTTGTCACCGTCGGTCTCAGCGGGCGGCGTGGAGGTCGCCACATCCGATGCAATCTTAGCGATAGCCGCAGCGACGTCGTCTATTGACGCTGCACTCGGCGCACTGCCCTCAGCATCAAGGTCCATTTCATCCTCCTCAAGATCATCAAAGTCGGCATCACTCACGCCTGGACCCGATAAGGTCATCGCTTTCGCGACATCCCTCAACTCATTGCTAACGTCACCATCTGCAGGCGATTCAACTGCCGTATCGGCCGCGGTAGCCGATTTATCCTCCGCCTCCGCCACTTCTTCCTGGCGTAGTGCGTCATCGTCTGATTTTTTAGCGACTTGCACTGACGGTTTGCTCTCAACAGGCGTTTCCTTGCGCGCCCGAAGCCGATCCAAAACGCTTAACGGCGCTGCATCAGACGTACTCTTTGGTGGGCTTTCTACCGCTTCCATAACTTCAGTATCCCCTACTTTTTGCGCTTTTGGCGTTTCGATAGTTTCACGGTCGGCGTGGTCTGCCGCTGCAGCGTCGGCGTCCACACCGGTCGACGCCGTTTGCTCAACATCAGGCTCAGACCGCTTAACGTCCTCTACGTCGGCAGCGACGGCTTTGGTCGCCTTGACATTTGAAGCGGCGACGTCCGGGTCCGTTTCATCTGTGTACGGTTCTATACCATCCGCTGTCTCGGCTTCTGTGCCGGAAAGAACCGTTTGTGATGTAGAGACGCCGTCCTCGTTTTCTCGTTCGACCGCGTCGTCTGGGCTCTCGTCAACATTGGTGTCTTTGGAATTGTCCTCAGGCGGTCCGTCGTCGATCGAAGCACTGGATTTTGTTGATATCGTTTGCTCGCCAGCATCAAAACCATTCGCTTCGAGCGCCCCGTTAGGCTTTATATCGCCCTTTGCGGACGTTGCCTCGCCACGCCTATGCGTTGAAGTGAACTCCTCGTCGTCCATTTCCGTGCGAACGGAGTCAACGACATCGGCGTCAACGCGTGATAGTCCCTCTACCGAGCAATGTAGGAGGATCCGATTACAAAGCTTATTAATCCGGCGCGGCGTGCCTTCTGTTGCGTCTTGAATGGCCGCGAAGGCCCCTTCTGCAAATTGTGGATTATCCGCCCACCCCACAAGCGATAACCGATGTTTGATGTAGGCGGATGTTTCCTCAAGCTGCATTGGTTCCAGGTGATAAGCGGCGATAACGCGTTGGCGCATCTGCTCCATGCCCTTGCGCGCGAGGGTGTCGCGAAATTCCGATTGCGCAATTAAAAAGACCTGGAGAAGCGGCGTTCCCTCATAATTCATATTTGACAGTATGCGTAGCTCTTCGAGCGTTTCATGCGGCAGGCTTTGGGCTTCATCGACAATCAACAACACCCGTTTGCCGTGGTTCATTTCGTCGAACAGAAACTCCTCCAGGGCGTCTAAAGTCGCCGCCCTTCCCTCCGCCTGCGCCTCAATGCCGAAGCTCGACAGGAGATGCGCGACCAACGCATCCGCCGGAAGGTTCGGCGTCAGTAAGTGCGCAGCGCTGATCCGTGTTCGGTCCAACTGATCAATCAGGTGACCGATCAGGATCGATTTCCCGGTGCCGCTATCGCCAGTGATCACTATGAACCCCTCCGCCTGGCGCAACCCATAATGGAGGTAGGCCATCGCTTTATTATGGCTCTTGCTGCCAAAGAAAAAGCGCGGATCCGGGCTCAAACGGAAGGGTTGTTCGGAAAGCTCAAAATAGTCTTCGTACATTTTAAAAATCCAATGTCACGCCGACGGTCACAGCGTTTTCTTGATATTCAAGGGGTTCGATCGGCGAAAAGCGCGTCGTGTGCGCATATTCGCCGAACAATGAGACATTCCGATAGACAGTGTACGCTGCACCTACGCGCCCGCCAATGGTGTTGGTGACGCCGCTTAGCGCAGCAAAGTCTCCACAGGACTGAGCGGCGTCAAACCCAGGGACAGTGCTGTTGAAACCAAAGAGGAATGGCGAGGCGGCGCACGTCGCCGTGTCAACGCCCGTGTCGGCGCGCCGGTAAAAACCATCAGCATAGGCCCTTAAGCGACGGGTCATCTGGCGGGTCGCCGTTGCAGCGACCCCCACAGTTTGGATGTCGCGGAAACCGAAATCTGAGTCCTCATAGATGACGTTTACGCTTGCCGTCGTGCGATCGAATACAGCATTTAAGCCACCATAGGCCACATCGGTGGCGCCAATACCGAGGGTTTGCGCTTCAAAACGCTCACCGCCGATACGGTTTGCAATCGCGATAACGTCTCGCGCCGGCAGTGTTTCGCCCTCGCGCAGTCGGTCAGCAAAGGCCAGGGTCTGTAACGTCCGATCACGGAACTGACTGGCAACGCCTTGCGTCCGGGTTTGGAAGAGCCGGCTTGCCCCAGCGACCGCCGTTACCCTCGGCGAGACTTGATAGGTCAACGCCGCATCAATGTAGTCTTCATCG
The DNA here is from genome assembly GCA_039197915.1 of Pseudomonadota bacterium. Classification (GTDB taxonomy): domain Bacteria; phylum Pseudomonadota; class Alphaproteobacteria; order Caulobacterales; family Parvularculaceae; genus JAJFFW01. Next base: position 9,655 of record JBCCTV010000006.1, read on the forward strand.
TAACGTCGACCGTAAAGCAGGCGGAGCTGCGAACGCCGCCCGGGGCGCAAACCGACGCCCGCCCGCCAAAAAACGCCGGACAAACGATCATCGTCGAAAAATGGAACGGGCGTATCGGTGTCAATTTCGTCATACCCAACCGCACCAAGCAATGAGACCTGGCGGGTTAAAGCGTACTCACCCTCTAGCTGAGCTGTACCCTGGCGATACTTAATCCGTGGCAGGATTGACGACCCCGATTGGATTGTCTCGTTGCCATAAAGGCTTGCGCGGAGACGGAGGCGATCAATGATTGGGCGCGTTTCATAAGCGGCGAAGACTTCCTGCGCGCGGGAGTCGTTTAAGAAGTCATCAAAACCAGGGTTAACGTCGGAGTTCCGGTCCCGGATAAAGACCTGGGAGAAGCGGTAACGCGCTTCCACGGCGGATTGATCAGCGAAACGGTGGAACAAGAACGGACTAACGGAGTAGCTGTTAACATCCGCGCGTTGCCCCCGCGCTGCGTTTTGGTTGATTGAAAACCGGGCGTTATCGCCCAAGAGCTGGCGCGTGCTCTGGCCGGCGACGTCGATGTAAAGCCAGTTTTCTTTCAGCGTAACCGTACCAACGCCGCCGATATTTTGGTTGACGCGGAAATCATTCGCTTGCGTTAGATAACTAAAATCGAGGTCGCCGCCGATAATCCCGGTAAACCGGCGGCGCGAGTAGATCGCGCTCGCGGAAAAGAGCGTCGACGCAATGAGGTCGTCGCGTTCAAAAGGAGACGGCGCTAGATCAACATTATCCGTATAGGTAAGACGCGGGCTGACGCTCGCTGCGTAGCCTAGATAGTCTGTTTTAAAGCGCAGAGGCGCTTGTGGCGCGGTCGCCTGGCCGAGGGCCGCGGAAGCGACGCCGCCGCTTACTGTCATGAGAAGAAAAAGCGCTCGCCGCCGGCGGTTCATCCGCCGTTGACGGCGTTCCTTCAGAATGGAACGGATACTCATACTAAACGCCTCCAGAACCACCATCATCTGCGGGGGCGCCGTCGCCATAGGGCGCATAGGACCCATAATGCGCGCCACCGCCCCCAATCAGCGTACGATTTAAAACCAGGCTCACCCGCTTGTTCGCATCGAGAAGTTCATCAAGCGCCGCATCAATCGCATCTTTTGGCGTTGCGTCGGCTTCAACAACAAACACAACCTCATCAACATGGCGCGCGAGGATCGTCGCTTCTCGCGTTGCGAGGACGGGCGGCGCATCAATGATCGCAACCCCCTTCGCGGCAAACGCGCCCACCGCCCGCATGGCCCGTTCGGCGCCCGCGCCAGCGAGAAGATCGGGCGTGCTGTGGCCTGCACGCCCGCCAACGCGCTCGCTAATGACTGAGAGCGCAGCGCCATTTGCCTTTTGCACGGCGGAACCGAGCGGGAGCTGAGCGTCCGCGAGGAGATCAGAAAATGTTTTATCCGTCTTAAGATTAAACAGCGGGGCAAGCTTTGGCCGCGGGGCGTCCCCGTCAACAAGTAGCGTATCGATCTTTTCTTCGAGCGCGAGGCTCAAAGCGAGATTGACCGCGATGAAGGTTTTGCCCTCGCCGGCCCGGGTTGACGTGACCATGATACGGTTCGCAGCACGACCGCCAGCGGAAAGCCGCGAAAACCGTCGCTGCATAATCCCGGTCTTGCGCATCAGTCGGCGTTTGATTGCGCGCAACTCAAGCGACAACGTTGAATGGTCATCAGCTGGCGTATAAAAGCCGGCGTCTTTCAGCGCGTCAAAATCAAGATCAAAGACCGATGGCGGATCAAGCGCAACAAGCGCGCTATTAGACTTCGCAGGACGTTCCGCTTTCGGCGTTTCATCGCCTAGCGCTTTCTCAATGGCGCCCATCGGACTCGTCCTCTTCATTTGGCGCGGCAGGCTCGACTTCCTCGCGTGAAGACCCATCGGCGTTTTCACTGGGCGTCGATGGCGGGGCGCCCGTCAACGAATTATTCTCACCTAATCCCTGTGCGGACGATTCATTGACCTCCAAGTCTTGAGCAACAGTTGTAATATAATCAGGACCACGAATGACCTCGACATAGGCGTAAGCAATTGCGATCGCACCCAGCGTGGCGGCACCGGTCGCCATGCGCCGCATATCTGCTCTAAACAACGCCCTCGATTGTTTGGATGGTGAAATACTGACGCCGCCGAGCACCGGCAGGTCGATCGCCGCCTTCAGCGCGTCCACTTGGGTAAAGCTGCGGTCCAGATAGGTCAGGCCCACGGTCGCTGCGAGGCCTGCAGCGAACGCAATGACTATTGACCCCAAAATTAACAACAGACGCGGCGGGGAAGACGGTTTAAGCGCCGGGCGCGGCCGTTCAAGGATCCGGTAGTCGACGCCTTGGGCGCCGGGCCCCAACACGGTGGTTAAATCCAAACGATCCCGGCTCTGAACAAGTTCTTCATAGCTGCGTTGGGTTTGCTCATAGTCGCGCACGATGCGCTGTAACTCCGCTTCAACGGCTGGCGCCTGCGCCATCGAGACCGTCAGAGCCGCAAGCTCTCCCTGCAACCGCTTTTCCCGGTCCTGAAGCGCTTCAATTTCACTTGTAGCAGCGGCTACTTCGCTGCGTATACGAATATATTCTGGGTTGTTCGCCGGGCGCCTCGCGGCCCCAGCTTCCAGTTCAGCGATCCTAGACTTCACCACCTTAATGTCAGGGTATTCTTCTTCGAACTGACTTCTCAGTTCCGCCAGTTGCAATCGCAATTTGTCCAACTCGGACGCCGACGCAGAGCGCCGGGTCGAGGAGAGCGTTGATCTTAAGCTCGCCGCACGGCGCACGCCCGTCGCAATCGCGTCGCCTAGTCGCGAGATGTCCGCTTCTAATTGCTCCCGGCGGCGTTGGTTGCCAGCGACCAGCGCCAACTCCTCGGCGTTCTCCCGGCGGAAGCGCGCGACCTCTTGGTCTTTGGCGGCGAGCCGCGCTTCGAAGCGTTCGATTTCTGTTTCGAGTTTGCGTTTTGCGTCTTTATTTTCCTGCAAACTGGCGCCGAGGTCTTGCTCGATGAAAAGATCGAGCACCGCGTCAACGACAGCGCTTGAGAGCTGCGGCTCGGAAAAACCGTAGCGAATATCGAAATACATTTCGCGCGGACTATTAATCTTTATATCGTCGGCAAGCCGATCAATCATGTCGTCAACGGCGAGCAAGCGATCGCGCGGGCTTGTGGCGTCAATCACGCTATCAATCCCTGAGCGGAAGATAATCTTCTCGAGATTTTGACGGGTCAGCAATGCACGCTGCATCACCTCGACGCGGCGCTCATAGTCCGGTCGCGCCGTCATGTCGCGGGTTACCGGTTGAAGGATTGTTTCCGTCTGTACAAAGATCTGCCCACGCGCTTCATATCGGTCAGGAATGAGCCAAAGCGCAGCCCATAGGGTGATCGCGGTCCCAAACATCACCCAAAACGCCGTCCACCGCCGTCGCCAAGCGCCGACAGCGTAGCGAACAACGCTGGATGGGAGGTTTGCGATTTCGATCACTTCAGTTCCATGTCCTTTGCGGGTTTTCCCCTAAAGCGCGCTTTCCGGAATAAGAATGACATCGCCCGGCAAGACCGGCACGTTGGCCGAGATATCGCCCTTGCGAATGAGATCGTTCAGTTTCAAGCGATAGGACTGACGTTCGCCGCCAGCGCCCCTGATCAGAACGGCTCGGTTGCCCGCTGCAAATTCCGTCAGCCCGCCAACGGACACCATCACGTCGAGCACGGTCATGCCGGCCTGGAAGGGAAGCGCCACCGGCTTTTGCGCTTCGCCGAGGACGCGCACTTGTTGGTCAAACGATCCGGAGAAATCGGAGACAATAACCGTAACTTCGGGCTCTTTAACATATTCCCGCAACGCCTCTTCGAGGTCAGACGCTAGGATTGCCGGCGTTTTGCCCGAAGCGACCATGTCCTCCACAAGCGGCGTTGAAATGCGCCCGTCCGGCCGCACGGTGACTTTGGTGGAGAGCTCGGGCGCGCGCCAAACAAAGACCTCCAATTTGTCGAGCGGGCCTATTAAATAGTTCGGCCCTTTCGCGGCCGCTTCGGCGGCGTTTTCCGGCGCTGACGGAAGTCCGTCTCTGCCGAAGGGCGCGTTTGCGCACGCCGAAAGCGCAATTGCCGCGATAATGGCCACGGCGACAGGTGCTATCGGGATCGATCGAATTGGCATGGTTAATGTCCTTGCATGCAGCGTCGACGGTGTTGATCGCGCTCCTCCGCAACCTTCTTTCGCAACCTATAAGCAAATCCTTTGCCAGTGGAGCGTCCATTTGATGTTTTCGCGGGCGGACCAAACCAGAGATGGAGCCTCGTCTCTGAAATGAGCCAGGATGGGTCTCTTTCACTGCTAGCGCTACCTTGAAATTAGTGCGCCTCACTAGCGGCGATGGACGACGCCGCACGCCTCCAAAGCACCCAAAAAACAGGCTGCGCGTTGATTGTGACGCGCGGACGGGTTCGCCTCAAGCACACGCTGCGCGCCAATCGGGTTGGGCGGGCCTGCGACTGCACGAAATAGGGATAACTCCGGCTCGGCCCCTGGTTCAGACCGCATTAGCGAGGTTTTCGCTTCGGGACTGACCCTCGCGCGGCCAGCGCCTCGCGCATCGACGCCGAGCTGGCGCCGGGTCGCCTCCTGGATGACCGCGGCTGCCTCGCTTTTTTGCCCCGCGGCCCACGCCGCATCGGCATATTTGTTTAGTAACGCTGGCGACACCGATCCCGCGGCCGCAAGAACCGCACGCTTGTAAGCCGCGGTCGCCTCGCGCGGCGCATTTGCGAGGGCGAAAAAGTCCCCTGTCAATTCAGGCTCTGCAAACCGCGCCGCCAAAGCCTGGGCGAGCTTGAGCGTCGTCTCGTCATCGCCAATGGCGCGGCTTAGCTCTGCGAAAAACCTTGCATCCTCGATCGCTAAGGCATCATTAGCCCAAGCCACGCGGAGAGTGTTATGGGCGTCTTCCGGCTTCCCTGAAACCAACTGGAGCCGCGCCGCCAGAACCGGCGTGAAATCACGACAGTGTTGCGCAGCGGCATTCGCATCTCTTTCTGCACCTGAACCTTTCTCATCAGGATAAGTCTCCGCCGTTTCGTTTAAAGCGCAAGCGAGCGCCCGAAGCCTCGAAAGCCCCTCAAACTCTGCCTTTGAAGCCGGAAAATTCACCAGGAGCGCGGCTAGGTCTTCTTTTAGGCCGTGCTCACCGCGCTCCGCCCCTACGAACATAGCGAGGCGCTGCGCGAACAACACCGCCGCCACAGGCGCCGGGCAGTCTTCCTTGCACAAATCGTCAAATACAGGCTGCGTAGCGTCTATCGACTGTTTGCCAACCGCTTCAGAAAAGGCGCTCAAGCTCTGCAGCGCCTGCCCATCGAAGTGCGCGCCAAAGAGAGAGGCAAGTCCGGTTAACGCATTTCCCGATAAAGCTCTCCGTTGGCGGAACGACGGTGAGAGGCTATCAACCAAGTCAATAAGAGCATCATAAGCGGCATCGTACTGTCCGTTTGCTTCCGCCACCATAACCAAGCGCCAAACACCGAGCACTGGCTTAAGTGCCGCTAGGCGCTTCGCAACTGCCATCGCCTGGTCAAAATCGCCAATGGCGGTAAAGAACGCCGAGGCAATATCCAATGCGCGCCAGCTATCCGGCGCAGATGTCAAATAGTCTGTAAGCCCCGCTTCTGCTTGCGCGATATCGCCAGCACGCCAATCAGCGACCGCCAATATCACGGGGCCGTAGGGCTCAGTTTTTAACCGCCTCGCCCCCCCATTAAGTGCGCGCTGCGCCGCGATTGGCGCATCGCGCATCAAAAGTAGCGTCGCGCGCAACGCCTCAGCGCGCCAGTCATCGTTCGGTCGAGCGTCTGGGAAAGCAGCAACAAACCGCCGCCGACGGGCCTCGAGCATTTCAACGGCCTGGACCTCATCGCCTGCGCGAAGCGCAATATCGATTTCAAATGCATTGATGGCCCAGGCGTTCGCCCCCGCCTCGCGCGCCCGCGCGAGAGCATCTTGCGTGCGACGAAAATCACCAGTACGTAAAGCGATCCGTCCTCGTATTAACCAAGCGTCGGCGACCATTCGCGACGCCCGGCGGATCAACGCGCCAGCGCTAACGTCGGCCGACCTGTCATCACCGAGGCCTTCATAGGCCAACGCTTCGATACGTTTCGCGCGCTCATCAGCAGCGTTGCGATCAAGCATTTCCTCAGCAAGCTGATGGGCGTCGCCGTGCCGTTGAAGCCGCAAAAACGCTTCTCCGCGATAGAGCCTACGCGAACGCTCCGCCGCATAGGGCTCAAGCGTCAATGACAACAGCTCGTCATAGTCGCCAATCAGGGCAAGGGCGTTCATTAATGCGGTCTGCGTCGCTGCGCTCGGCTGCAATATATGCGCAGTCTTCAGGGATTGGCTGGCCCTTTGGTGCTCACCGTCTGAGAGGAGAGCAACGCCAAGCTGCCACGGTGCATCCGATCGATCAGGCGACTGGGCAAGCGCAACGCTCCAAAAACAAACGTAAGCCGTAAAAATCCGTACGGCGATGGTAAGCGCAGGTTGCATCAAACGGATTATTTTCCTGGCGCCCCGAAAAGCACCGCGCGAAAAGTGAGCGCAATAATAAGGCCGTCTTGAAGGAGTGATCGCTTGCGAATGTAGTAAAGGTCGTATTTCAATTTACGGTAGGAATCCTCAACGGAAGCGCCATAGGTGAAATTCACCTGCGCCCAACCCGTAATTCCCGGTTTCACAAGGTGGCGAAGGCTATAGTTTGGCAATAGGCGATCAAGCACAAAGACAAACTCAGGCCGCTCCGGACGCGGACCAACGATGCGCATATCGCCTCGGAGCACATTATAAAGTTGTGGCAGTTCGTCGAGATGGTAACGCCGCAAAAAGGAGCCTATGCGCGTCGCCCGAGCGTTCGAGTGGTCGTCCCACTGCGGACCATTTTCTTCAGCATCAACGGGCATCGACCGCAGCTTGTAAATCGTGAATATCGACCCGTCCTTACCAATCCGCTTCTGTGCGTAAAAGGCGGGGCCTGGTGTTTCCATCTTGATCAGAATTGCTGCGATCGCGACGAATGGCGCGGAAATAACGATGCCGATTGTTGCCGCCACGACATCAAAGAAGCGCTCAACGATCGCCCATACCCTGAACCCATTTGCAATCACAGGCGCGGAAGGTCGAAACTGAAGATCGCTTAGCGAAACCAAGCGCGGGTCGAGCATTCCGTTCGCTGCTGCGTTTGCCCTGCCGGCCCTCGCCCGCGTCCCGAAGGCGGGCGCGCGCTGGTCCGCGGCCACAAGCGCAGTGACGGCGGCGACAAACGAAAAAACAACGAAGGCAACCACTCAACTTCTCCGCACAAATGCGAGCGCAACGGGCTGCGGGGGGAACCGCCCCGCCACCTAATCCTGCTGAGCACGCGGCGTGCCGTTTCGGAATGTTAACGATTTTATTGGCGCATCGAAATAGTCTTATTGGCTGGGTGCGCGCGCCCGGCGCCGCTCCAGGACTTCAGCGATAGCAACCGTGAAAATACTCACCTTAACAACGCTTTATCCGAATGCTGCAGCGCCCGACCACGGCGTTTTTGTTGAGAATCGACTGATGGCGCTAAAGAAATTTAGCGGTGTTGATATCCGCGTGATTGCGCCCGTTCCCTGGTTCCCGTTTACCAGTCCGATTTTCAAGAGCTATGGACGCGCAGCCGCGGCGCCCCATTTTGAGACACGTCGCGGCATCGATGTTCTGCACCCCCGCTTTATGGTCGCCCCGAAAATCGGCATGACGCTGTCCGCCCACACGCTGGAAGCCTGCTTTTTTAAGCACGCGCGTCGATTAATCGACAGCGGTTGGGACTTCGATGTGATCGACGCCCATTATCTTTACCCGGATGGCGTTGCTGCTGTCCGCGTCGCTCAGCGGCTGGGGAAGCCGGTCGTGGTTACCGCACGGGGCAGCGATGTCAGCCAGCTGCCAGACTTTCAAAGACAACGCGCAATGATTGTTAATGCGACCAAAAATGCGGACGGCGTCATCGCTGTCGCAAACGCCTTAAAAGAGGCGTTGGTCAAAATTGGCGCACCGGACTGTAATATTGAAGTGGTGCGAAATGGTGTCGATACAGATATATTCAAACCAACAGAGCAAAACGACATCAAGGCATCGATCAGCCCAAAGACCAATTGGAGTAAAACACGCCTCATCCTCAGTGTTGGAAGCCTTATTGACCGCAAAGGCCATGACCGGACGATAAGCGCTTTAACACATATACCGAACGCCCACCTTGCAATCATCGGGGACGGACCACGAAAAGAAGCCCTTAAAAAGCTCGCGCATGACACTGGCGTTGCAGATCGCATAGATGTCCTTGGCCAAATTCCACATACGGAACTTCCAAAATATTATTCAGCCGCAGATATCTGCATTTTGGCCTCCTCCCGAGAAGGTTGGCCCAATGTTTTACTAGAAGCAATGGCCTGCGGCACACCAGTCGTTGCGACGCCCATCTGGGGATCGCGTGAAGTTGTGAGCTCGCAAGCGGCCGGTCGTCTTTCCACCGATCAATCGCCAGAGGAGATCGCCGCCGCCGCTAACGATCTCTTGCTCAACACTCCAAAACGCCACGAGACAGTTGCGTTCGCTGAGAGACATAGCTGGCGCGCGCCGGCGGAAGATCTGACCGCGATCTTCAATCGGCTGAAGAAAAATACGCGGCCCAAATCGCGGCGCCCGCTCACCCTCCCGCCGGAATCGAAACCGAAGCTGCTGATGACCGTCGATACGGAGGAAGCGTTCGATTGGTCTGAATTCAATTCGACCGGGCACTACGGAACGCCGGTTCAGTCAATTGATACTTTTCAGTCCTTATGCGAACGAGCTGGCCTTAAGCCGCTATACTTCGCGAGTTATCCCATCATTACAGATGCCGAATGGCGGCCCTTTCTAAGGTCGCTTAAGGACAAAGACGCCGCTGATATCGGCCTACATTTTCATAGCTGGGTGACACCGCCGCTCGGCGAAAGCTACTCTCCATACACATCGTTTCAGACAAATCTACCGCCCGCGACCCACAGAGAGAAGCTCAGTACGCTCATAGAAGAGTGCACAGCGGCTTTCGGCGCCCACCCGAAAGCACACCGCGCCGGACGGTACGGCGTTAGTAACGCAGTCCTGCGCGATCTTGCGGAACAGAACATTCGCCTCGACTTTAGCCCAGCGCCCGGGCTGGACCAATCGCACGAGGGCGGTCCAGATTTTCTTTATACCGACACTGCGCCGCTGAACGTTACCTTCGCCACCGGCCAAAACGTCGCCGTTTTTCCGCTAACGTCATCGAGAGCATTACGCGGCACACGCATTATCCGCCATGCTGGTAACGAGCGCGCCTATTGGCGGCGTGCGCTTTGGTCAAAAATGACCGCGCCCATTCGGCTCACCTGCGAAGGCGCCACGCTTGCAGACTTAAAGGCGCTGACGCAGGCGGAATGGAAACGCGGCCGCCGTATTTTTATTTTTTCATTCCATTCAACGTCGCTTGCCGTCGGCGCCTCCCCCTATGCCCCTGACGCGACCGCAGTGTCGCGGATGATCGCTCTCATCGACGCCTATCTCGATTTCTTTCAAAACGAATTTGGCGGGGACTTTGTTGATTTAGGCGCGCTGGAACGCCTCACGTTAGGACATAGTTAAGGATCGTCGAATCAGAGTGACCTTAGGTTGAACCAGGACCTGAAAAATGGAACTCGCGGACTTTTCTAGAATGCTGCTTTCTCTTCTTGCCATTATTGTTCTACTCGGCGGCCTTGCTTACGCAGCCCACAAAGCGGGTTTGCGCAATGGGTCGTTCCGGCTACGAAGCAACGGACGGTTGAAGGTCGTCGAAACACTGACTGTCGATCCGCGCAGAAAGCTCACGATCGTTTCTTGCGACGGGCGAGAGCACCTCATATTGCTGGGCGCCTCCGGCGAGACCGTCATCGAAACATCCATGCCTGCGATCGCGAAAGAAGAAACGCCGAGCACCCCCAAACTCGCTGATTTTTCAAAAATCATGGCGGCGCAAAAAACGCCGCAATCCGAACCGGCCGGCGCTGTAAACAAGCAAGGGACTGACGCTGCGTAGAGCGGTTTTGGCAACGCATTCGTCAACAGAGTTTGTCAGCAAACGCGCAACCGCTAGAGCACGAATGCGCGCGACTGGGTGGGCTCAACGATTACGATTTAAATTAGCCAGGCAAGCGGGCGATTAGGTGGCGAGCGCTGCACAGGCGACAATGACTCACGTCGAACTCTTCAACCAAAAAAGAACACAAAAAGAGCTACGCCAGCTTCAGCATTGCCGCATGTGCGCCGCTTAAGTCGCGCACGGCATTACCGAAGGTTCGCAAGAAACCAAGACCAAAGTTTCCGGATAAACGGATACCTGCCGTCTATTCCCAAATACAACAGCAAGCAACCCGTTATTAACGCCTAGGCGTTCGCGGGGACGATCGTGACACTTTCACCGCAACCGCAAGCGTCCGTTTGGTTCGGATTATTGAATACAAAGCGCTGAGAAAGCTTTTCAGTGACAAAATCTATTTGTGTACCAATTAAAAAAAGGATCGCCTTCGGATCAATGAGGATTTTCACGCCATTGTCCTCAACAACTTCGTCGAGGGGTGCAGCTTCGGTCGCGTAATCCATGGTGTATTCCATGCCCGCGCAGCCCCCGTACTTAACGCCTATTTTTCCGCCAATAAAATCGGAGTCCGCAGCAGACATAATTTGTTGCATGCGCGCAGCTGCCGTATCTGTCAGAGTGACCACCTTCGGTCGTGGACGCGCCATTTCGAGCTTCCTTACATCATCCCAAGTTCAAGCTTCGCCTCTTCGGACATTTTTTCCATCGTCCAAGGCGGATCAAAAACCATATTGACCTTAACATCACTAACGCCGTCGATCGAGCGTACTGAATTTTCGACCCAGCCTGGCATTTCTCCGGCAACGGGACAACCGGGCGCTGTCAGGGTCATATCTATCGTGAGCAACCGATCGTCGGATAAATCGACCTTATAAATCAGCCCAAGTTCGTATATATCGACCGGAATTTCTGGGTCGTAAACCGTTTTCAATCCCTTAATCACATCGGTCGTAATGCGCTCGAGCTCATCGTCGGAAATGGGCTCGGCCGGGGCCGCCGGGATGGGCGTAGACAGATCGATTGTGTCGCGTTCAGTGACCATTGCTCAACTCATCATCGCGTGGGTTTTCCGCAAACCCGCAACCAAAGCCTCAACATCCTGGTGCGTATTATATGCCGCAAACGACGCGCGCGCGGTCGCCGGCACGTCCAGCCGCTGCATCAATGGTTGCGCGCAATGGTGCCCGGCCCGCACCGCAACGCCCGTGCGGTCAAGTATCGCCGATATATCGTGCGGGTGGGCGCCGTCCATGGCGAAAGCGGCAATCGGCCCTTTATTGGGAGCATCGCCATAAAGGGTGAGAAAGTTCAGCTTACGCATTTCTTCCATGGCGTGAGAAATGAGTGCGGTCTCGTGTTCGGCGATCGCCTCTAGGCCCGTTTGCATCATCCACTCGAGCGCCGCGCCCAGTCCAATCGCCTCGACAATTGCTGGCGTCCCGGCCTCAAAACGATGGGGCGCTTCGTTGTATGTGACGGTGTCCATCGTCACAGTATCAATCATTTCGCCGCCACCACGGAAAGGAGGCAATGCATCGAGCACGGACTTTTTGCCGTAAAGCAGCCCGATCCCCGTAGGCCCGTAGAGCTTATGCCCGGTCACAACATAGAAATCGGCGTCAATTGCCTGCACGTCTACCGAACCGTGAACGGCCGCTTGGCAACCATCAAATAGGATTTTCGCGCCATGCTCGTGGGCGATACGCGCCAGTTCAGCGGCGGGCGTTGGCGCCGCCAACACGTTCGACATGTGGCTGATCGCAACAAGCTTCGTACGCGCGGTAAATTGCGCCTCGTAAGCGGCGAGATCGATTTCACCATCGTCGCTAACGTCAAGCCATTTCAAGACAACGCCGTGGCGCTCGCGAAGCAAGTGCCATGGGACAATATTCGAATGGTGCTCAACGATGGAGAGAATAATCTCATCGCCTTCGCTCAAGCCGCCGGCGCCCAGCGCATAGGCGACGAGATTGACGGCGTCCGTGCCGCCACTTGTGAAGATAATTTCTTCAGACGACGCGGCGCCCAGGAAACGGGCGGCCGTTTCCCGCGCCGCTTCAAAAGCGGCTGTCGCTTCGTTAGAGAGAAAATGTAACCCGCGATGAACATTCGCATAGGAGTGAGACATCACTTGGCTCATCGCATCAATAACGGACTGCGGCTTTTGCGATGACGCGGCGTTGTCGAGATAAACGAGCGGTTTGCCGTGGACTTCCCGTTGGAGAATAGGGAACTGCGACCGCACCGCCTCAACATCAAAGGCCATTGCTCAACTCCAACTCAAGCCAACGCGCAATCTCCGAGCGCATCATATTTGCGATGGCGTCGTTTTCGACACCGTCGAGCGTTTCATTCACAAAGGCATCAATGAGCAGCGCACGCGCCTGCCCTTCATTTAAACCCCGCTGGCGGAGGTAAAACAAAGCATCGCTATCCAGCGAGCCGGAGGTTGAGCCGTGCGCGCATTCAACATCATCCGCATAGATCTCAAGCTCTGGCTTGTGGTTTGCCTGGGCCTCGTCTGAAAGCAAAAGTGCCGCCGCATTCATCTGCGCGTCGGTCTTTTGCGCATCGCGCTCGACCAAAAACTTGCCTTGAAAGACTGCGCGCGCGGCGCCCGAAACGGCAGAGCGATGGTTCTGCCGCACCTCACAGTCAACTGCGTTATGGCGAATGATACTCGTCGCATCCGCATGCCTTGCGCCCGACAAAAGAGAGGCGCTCTCTAGGCTAACTTTCGCACCGGGGCCGTTGAGGTCGATATTCGTTTCCATGCGAATAGCCGAACCACCAAAGTAAAGCGCTGCCTGTGATAGGTCAGCGGCTTCACCCATGGCGATGCTACCGACCGCACTGGTAACGCCCACATCCACGCCCCGCTGCAACACTATTCTGTTGAGGGACGACTTTGCGTCGAGCTTCGCCTCGAGTGTCGCGTTTAAAAATGCGTACGCCTCTGTTTCGAATACTTCGATAAGGGTCAATCGCGCATTGTGCGAAAGATGCGGACAGATACGGGCGTGGCGCTGCTCGCCTACAGCCCGGTGTTGGATTAAGATAGGAAGATCAATCGTTGCGTTTTCTTCGACGTGAATAGCAAGCGCGCTATCAGTGAGCGCCGCCGCGGCAAGCGCCGTTGGGTGATCTGCTAACGCGGTTGGTAAAGGCGCCCCCGTTACACGACTAAGCGAAACGCCAGCGGGCGGGTCGCCATGCCAAAAAACATCACCGGCCTCTACCACAATGGTATACGGATTAACGTCGGAAAAACCCTCTGGCGTTGCGGGTTCAACAGGTCGCGTCGTCGCCAGAGGCGCTGCATCTTTTAGAGCGGCGCGCAGGTCCGTCCAACGCCAGGCCTCCAGGCGTCGGTGGGGCAAGCCTTGGGTTTGAAACGCATCAAACGCGGCTTGGCGCACCTCGCCGAGATTAAAGCCTTGCCCAGCGTTCGCAACGCTTTCCTCAAATGGCGTTTTTATGGCGACCACTGACATTTAAGCCGCCTCTATGAATTGATCGTACCCGGATTCTTCAAGTTGAAGCGCCAACTCCGGACCGCCGGACTTAACAATACGCCCGCCCGCAAGGACGTGCACGACATCCGGCTTAATATGCTCGAGCAAGCGCTGGTAGTGCGTAATAACGAGGAAGCCCCTCGTACCATCGCGCATGTCGTTCACGACTTCGCCGACCATTTTTAAGGCGTCGATATCAAGACCAGAGTCGGTTTCGTCCATGATGCAAAAGCGCGGTTCCAGCATCGCCATCTGCAGCATTTCCATCCGCTTTTTCTCACCGCCGGAAAAACCGACGTTAAACGGACGCTTTAGTTTCTGATCTGAAAGACCCACGAGCGCAGCTTTTTGCCTGATCACTTTCAGAAATTCGGCCGCCGAAACTTCTGCTTCTCCCCGCGCTTTGCGTTGGGCGTTCAGTGCTGTGCGGATGAAGTTCATGGTCGCAACGCCTGGGATCTCCATCGGGTGTTGAAACGACAAAAACAGCCCGCGGGCAGCGCGTTCGTTCGGGTCAAGATCGAGAATGCTCTCTCCGTCGAGCGATACATCGCCGCCCGTTACCTCATAATCATCACGCCCAGCAGCAACGTAAGACAGCGTCGACTTTCCGGCGCCGTTCGGCCCCATAACCGCGTGAACTTCGCCATTAGGAACCTCAAGGGACAGGCCGTTGAGGATTTGAGCGTCCTCGACGCCAACGGACGCGTGCAGATTATCGATTTTCAACATTCTATTGGCTCTCCGCCGCTTCGCCGCGCCCGCGCACGGCCGTGCATTCGATTTCTATTTTGGCGCCCAATACGATGTCTTCAACGGCGAGCGTCGTCCGCGCCGGTGGATTTTCTGGAAAAAACGTTCCGTAAACGCCATTCATTTTCGAATAGTCATCAATGTCGTCGAGAAACACTTGGCAGCGCACTACGTCGGCCATCGTCGCGCCAGCGCCTTCGAGCTCTTTTTTCACCGCCTCAAGAGCAAATTTTGTTTCTTCTTCAATGTTCCCCGGAAGCTTTCGGGTCTCTGGGTTCTGGCCAAGCTTTCCAGCCACATAGAGAACGCCGTTGACTTCAACGATTGGCGAATAGGGCAGCCCTTGAGCCGAAAGAGAGAGCGGCGCCAAAGCAGCAATCGCCGCAATTCGGATTGATCGAAGCATCGATTTATTCCCCTAGACCTTTATCTTTAATCATACTTGTAAAAACGGTGCATACAGACACATTTCACTAACTTATCTTGTCAAGATATGCCCGCCGCATCACTCCGAACGACCATGCACAGCGGAATTCTTGGACCTCACTGACCAAAGCGTCTCGTTATTAACCAACGCTGCCTTCAAGGCTAACGGCGACAAGCTTCTGCGCTTCCACCGCGAATTCCATTGGCAACTCTTGCAAGACTTCCTTACAGAAACCATTCACCAACAAGGCGACAGATTCCTCTTCAGACAGCCCCCGTTGTTGGCAATAGAAGAGCTGATCTTCCGACAACCGAGACGTCGTCGCTTCGTGTTCCAACACCGCGGATGCGTTTTTGCTTTCCACATACGGCACCGTATGGGCGCCGCAGGTTGAGCCTACAAGAAGTGAATCGCACTGGGTGAAGTTCCGCGCGCCATCCGCCTTACGGTGGACGTTCACAAGGCCACGGTAAGTCGAATTTGACTTGCCCGCCGAAATTCCTTTCGAAATGATCCGTGAACGGGTGTTTTTCCCTAGGTGGATCATTTTGGTGCCAGTATCAGCCTGCTGATGGTTATTTGTTATCGCGATCGAGTAAAACTCACCCTGGCTGCCATCGCCCTTCAAAACGCATGAGGGATATTTCCAGGTAACAGCCGAACCCGTTTCAACTTGTGTCCAAGACACCTTCGAGTTTTTGCCACGGCAATCGGCGCGCTTCGTCACAAAATTATAGATACCGCCATTGCCGTCCTTATCGCCTGGGTACCAGTTTTGAACCGTTGAATATTTGATCTCCGCTTCGTCTTCAACGACGAGCTCAACAACGGCAGCGTGCAACTGGTTTTCGTCGCGCATCGGGGCTGTACAGCCCTCAAGATATGAGACATAGGCGCCGGGCGCCGCAACGATCAGTGTACGCTCAAACTGTCCGGTATTTGCTTCGTTGATACGGAAGTAAGTCGACAGCTCCATGGGGCAACGCACGCCCTCCGGCACGTAAACAAATGTGCCGTCAGAGAATACCGCCGAGTTCAGCGTTGCAAAAAAGTTATCGGACGCTGGAACGACAGTACCAAGATATTTACGCACCAATTCCGGATACTCGCGCACCGCCTCGGAAATCGACATGAAGATGACGCCTGCCTTGGCCAACTCATCTTTGAAGGTCGTGGCGACCGACACGGAATCAAACACCGCATCAACGGCGACCTTCGGGGCATTCGGCGCACGGCCTTCTGCCGCCGTTTCGGCAGCGCCCTGCACGCCGAGCAGCACTTCAGCTTCTTTCAGCGGTATGCCGAGCTTTTCAAAATCAGCGAGAATTTCCGGCGGCACATCGTCAATTGAATCGTACTTGGCCCCGGTTTTTGGCGCCGCATAATAGTAGTGATCCTGGTAATCAATTTCAGGATAATTCACCATCGCCCATTTGGGCTCTTCCATCGTCAGCCAACGTCGGAAAGCGGCGAGGCGCCATTCGAGCATCCATTCGGGCTCTTCTTTTTTCGCGGAGATAAACCGAACTGTGTCTTCGCTCAGGCCTTTCGGCGCTTTTTCACTCTCAATCTCAGTCGTGAACCCGTACTTATAGGTCTCAAGCGCGCGCGTCGCTTCGACGGTCGCTTCATCAATCCCTTCTTTATAGGCGGTTTCCGACATTCTTGCTCTTCCTCTAAATCCGTATAAAGACTTCGTGGGCGCTTCCACAGTCTCAAAATACCTTACGCGGCGCGGGCCTTCACGCGATCATATGCGGCGCGCCAAGCCGCTAAAAAAGACGTTATATCAACGTCCGTTGACGCCCATCCGAGGGAAACCCGGATCGCTTCGTTCGCTTCATTGTTGCTTGCGCCCATCGCAGACAGAACATGGCTCGGCCGCACTTTACCCGACGAGCAGGCAGCGCCCGATGAAACCGAGACGCCAGCGAGGTCGAGCGCCATGAGCTGCGTTTCTGACGAAAAGCCCGGCGCCGAATAACATAAGACGCCAGGCAAGCGCGGCGCATCACTGCCCCAAATGACGCCGCCGGACGCAATCACGCCCGCTTCAGCGCGGTCACGCAACGCCGCAACTTCCGACGCATGATCGATGTCGCCTTGCGCCTCACGGCATGCAACCGCAAAACCGACAATCGCCGGAGCATTCGTTGTGCCTGACCGGCGCATGCTTTCCTGGCCGCCGCCGCGCATCACTGGCGCGATCGGCAAGCCCGGCCTAATCGCCAAAGCGCCTACGCCCAACGGCCCGCCGAATTTGTGCGCCGTAAAACTCATCAAGTCGGCGTTCAGCGATGCAAAATCCACTTCGATCCGCCCAACCGCTTGGGCGGCGTCAACAAACAGAAATCCGCCATGGCCGTGGACGAGGCTTGCAATCTCGCGAACGGGCTGAATGACGCCGGTCTCGTTATTCGCGAGCATGACACCGACCAAGGGCGTTTCATCTTTGCTCGCGCTCTCCTGCAGCATCGCCTCCAAGACTGCCAAGTCGACGACGCCCGATCTTAGAACCGGTATCGTTGATTGAGGCGCATCGCATGAAGCCGCGTTTTCAAGAACCGCCGCGTGCTCAATTGCACTCGTTATGATTCGGTTTACTTGCGGCCCCGACCCGCCAGGGCCTGACATGCCATTTAGGGCGAGATGAACGGCCTCCGTACCGCCGCTCGTGAATATAAGCCCTGTGCGCGGAGCGCCGACGAAGGCGGCGATATCGTCTCGGGCGCTTTCAACCGCCTTGTGCATTGCGCGGCCGTGCGCATGTACAGACGACGCATTACCAAGACCGCCGAGCGCGCGTGTGACAGCGTCAATAACGGCAGGCCGAACAGGCGCAGTCGCATTGTAGTCCAGATAATGGCGCGTTTTCGCAGTCATTTACGCCGGCGCCTTTTCCCGTTCAGGTTCGACCGAACCAGACGCATCGAAGGCGCGCGGAGGATTTACGGCTGCTGTGCCGAGGACGCGACCTTCAACAACGTCAGCGAGACTGATCGCGTTTAGGAAAATCTCGATCTGACGGCCAAGCTCATCCCACAAATCGTGCGTCAAACACCGAGCAGATGCGCCCCGACAACCTACTTTCTCGGAAGGGTTACAAGCCGTTGTGCGGATTTGCTCATCGACTGCTTCAACAATTTCCGACACTCGAATGCTGTCTGGCGACCGGGCTAAAAAGTACCCGCCAGCAACCCCGCGTGCGCTGTTGACAATGCCGGCGCGACGCAATTTGGAAAACAACTGTTCCAAATAGGAGAGAGATATCCCTTGGCGGACGGAAATGTCGCTCAATGCAATCGTATTTGCCTCTGGGCGCGCCGCGATATCCGCTAGCGCCATTACAGCGTACCGGCCTTTTGTCGTTAGCTTCAAAACAACCCTCGCGACAAACAATATGGCGGCTAGCGGCTCGATGCCGCGCTGCAACACCTTAACAAATACTTTCTCTGCGCGTAATCGACTGTGCTACACAAACATTGCGACGGCGCTCGCACTAGCACTTAAGAAACCTGAGTAAATTCGTCAACAATAAACACGGCCAAATGCGGCGTTCATTCCCGCAACGGCGAGTAATTTGGTCAGAATTCAGGCTGGCCGGGACACGCTTGTTGAAATTGGCCCAAAAAAACGGGGAACAGGACCTATGGCTGACGTGATTTTCGCGGGCCCAGCGGGCCGAATTGAAGGCGTTTACCAAAAAGGGCGCACAGACAATCCGCCGATTGCACTGATTCTCCATCCCCACCCGCTGTTCAACGGCACCATGAACAACCGCGTCTGTTATGAGCTTTTTCAGCTATACGCGCGCAGAGGCTTCTCTGTCTTGCGGTTCAATTTCCGCGGCGTCGGGCGCAGCCAAGGCGAGTACGACCAGGGTCAGGGCGAATTAGCTGATGCAGCGACTGCGTTGGATTATCTCCAGTCGCTAAACCCGAACGCACCATTTGCCTGGGTTGCCGGCTTTTCCTTCGGCTCCTGGATAGCGATGCAGCTCTTAATGCGGCGGCCAGAAATCGCCGGGTTTATCAGCGCGTCGGCAGCAGCAAACCTTTACGACTTTTCTTTTCTGGCGCCCTGTCCGTCATCAGGCGTCGTCATCCACGGCGAACATGATCGGATTTGTCCGTCCGAGGAAACAAAAGCGATGGTCGAGCGCACACGCACCCAAAAGGGGCGCAAAATTGACTTTCAAGTTCTACCAAACGCTGATCATTTCTTCGAAACGCAGATCGAGGGCTTCATTAGTATGGCCGAGACATATCTCGACGCGCGTTTAGCCTATGACGACCCAGCTGGTCCGTATATTGACTAATTGGGCGGTCACGCTGTCTCACGTGCGAAGGCTTTCACCCGCCGCTGCGGCATTGCTCACGCGTAAGGATTGTCCGGCTTTTTCAAAATCAGTCTTATCGGCACGGCGGGGATGCTAAACGCGTCCCGCAAACTGTTAATGAGATAGCGCTTGTAAGACGCCGGCACATCCTCAGCCCGCGTACATTGGGCGACAAAAGTCGGCGGCCGTGTCTTGGTTTGGGCGATGTATCGCAGCTTGATCCTCTGCCCAGAGACTGCCGGCGGCGGATGCCGCGCAACGGCGTCTTGAAGCCAGCGATTAAGGTCTGGTGTTTTAACCCTGGCGTTCCAATCGATATAGACCTGCGTTATCGACGGCATCAATCGATCAAGGTTTCTGCCTGTCTGGGCGGAAAAGAATATCAAAGGCGCGCCTGGCGCTTGCGGCAGCAATCGACCGGCCTTCTCTCTCAAATCGCGGGCAGCCGCATCCTTGTCTTCGATGAGATCCCACTTGTTGACGCCGATGACCATGGCCCGCCCTTCCCGCACGGTCATGTCGGCAATATGCAGGTCTTGTTTTTCAAAAGGCGACGTTGCGTCCAACAAAAGGACCACAACCTCCGCAAACTGAATAGCGCGCAACGCGTCTGCGACTGACAGTTTTTCAAGTTTCGCCGTAACGCGCGCTTTTTTGCGCAGACCAGCCGTATCAAAGAGCTTCACCGGCCAATCACGGTCAGGGCCGCGCCACCGCCATTCGACGGAAATTGCGTCCCGCGTCATACCGGCCTCTGGGCCTGTCAGAAGCCTGTCTTCGCCGATAAGTTGGTTAACTAGGGTGGATTTACCAGCGTTCGGTCTTCCAACGATAGCGACACGGAGGGGCTTTAGCGGATCATCCCAACCAAGAGCATCGTCCTCGTCCTGGGCCGCTGCTTCTTCCGTGGCGGCGTCGATGATCGGCTGCAATGCCTGGTAAAGATCTGCGAGCCCCTGGCCATGCTCAGCTGAAAAGGCGATCGGCTCCCCAAGGCCAAGTTGATAGGCCTCGTATATGCCTTGTTCAGCCCCGTCTGTTTCGGCTTTGTTTGCCAGGACGACGACCGGTTTGCCGGTGGCGCGCAACATCCCGGCAAAACTCTGATCGAAGGGGGTCATTCCTGCGCGGGCGTCATAGACGAAGAGGCAGGCGGCTGCGTCAGAAATGGCGGCTTCAGTTTGCGCGCGCATGCGGCCTTCGAGCGCTTCGCGCGGCGCCTCTTCGAGCCCGGGGGTGTCGACGATCGTAAACCGAAGGTCGCCGACGCGGGCGTCCCCTTCGCGCCGGTCCCGTGTGACCCCTGGCGTGTTGTCGACAAGGGCCAACCGTTTTCCGACGAGGCGATTGAAAAGTGTCGACTTACCGACGTTTGGTCGGCCGACAATAGCGACTGAAACACGCATATCGCGGACCTACAGCGCCCTTCTGCTTAGCGGAGCGCCACGAGTTTACCGCGCTCCGTCAGCACCAGGATTTTTTCGTTAGCAACGATCGGTGAAATCACCGACCCGTCACCGATCTTCTTTTCTTCAAGCACCGCGCCAGACTCAGGCGCCGCCTTAACAATGCGCCCTTCGGATGAGACGAGTATCAACGACCCGCCAACGAGGACGGGCCCCGCCCATGTAATGCGGCCTTGGCGCTTCTTTTCATTCGTATAGCGCTCAAGTTGGCGGACCCAGACAATAGACCCTTTTTCCCGTGAGACGCACACAAGCTCGGCGTCGACCGAGACGACGAAAATATAATCGCCCGCGACCCAAGGCATTTGAACGCTCGCGATCGGCGCTTCCCATACGCGGCCGCCGGAGCGGATATCAATCGCGGCAAGCCTGCCCGAATGGCTCGCCACATAAACGAGCCCCCGGTCAATCACGGGCGCGCCTGCGATATCGTTCAAGGTGGATAAGGCGTTAAGACGCGTATTGCGCGCGAGGGTGTCGTTCCATAGCGGGCGGCCATTATCCGTTAAAAACGCAATCAGCTCGCCTGAGGAAAATGGCGCAATCAACAAATCACCGTCGGCCGCAGGGCTCGTCGACGAAAGAATGCGGGCCGCCTCCTCAAAGGACTGGAAGTTCCAAAGCTGTTCGCCATCCTCTTGGGACAGAGCAACGAGCTCGTTTGTGTTGGTGACCGCATAAACCGCGCCGCGATAGGCCGTTGGCGAGGTGCGCACCGGCGCATCCGTCGTTTTGCGCCATTTTTCTTCACCGGTCTCCGCATCGAGAGCGGCGACAAAGCCGAAGCCCGATGTAACGAACAAAGCGCCGCCGTCATAGGCGACGCCGCCGCCGAAACCGATATGCGCCGGGTTCGGTCCAGAAAAGATTTCGCGTAGACGGAATTTCTGACTGAGCTTCGGCGTTAAATCAGCCCGCCATAGGCGGTCGCCGGTCTCAATGTCGTAGGCGGATATGCGTGCTTCGGTGTCAGTCACAAAGACGCGCCCGTCGGCGACGACCGGCGGCGAGGTTAAGCGGGCCCGGCGGCCGGCATCAGCGTTTATGCTCACGCTCCAGGCTTTTTCGAGCGTTCCCTCAGCATAAAGATGGTGCAGGGTATGGTCGGCTTCTCCGCCGGGCTGCGGCCAGGATTCGTTCGTATAAGACCCCGGCACATCGACCAAAAGCGAGGCAAGGCGCGGATCCGCTTCAACGGTTTCCTCCAGCGATAGGATTGAAATCCGGCTCGCCCGCTCTTCCTCTTCCTCGCGTTTTTCTTTTTCTTTGCGGCTTTCTTTTTTCTCTTTCTCTGCGACTTCTTCGGTTTCGTCGCTGTCGCCGCCAAAGGGATTAAGGGCGCATGAGGCCGTCATCAGCGCACATATACCGATCAACAGCGCCCGCTTTATAGACTTTGGCTCTTTCAATCCTGAAAATTCCATTGACCTCACCTAACGCCGTTACATCCCGTTACTGGTCGTCGCCTTCGCCAGCTTGTTCACTCGCCGGCGCACTTTGTTCCCCGTCGGACGATACCGTCTCGGTAGCGCCATCGTTAGCCAGCAAACCTGTATCGGCTGCGCCGTCAATGACGTCCGCGGCGCCAGCCGTGTCGACCCCGTCTGCGGCGTCGCCCGCTGTTTCTGCACTTTCTGTTTTGACAGTTTCGGCTGCAAGGCCAGTCGACTCAGATGCCGCCTCGGTTGTGGCCTCGGTTATCGCCGCAGGCGTCGGCTCCGCTATTACTTCGGGCGCAAAAACGGGCGCAGCGTCATCCCTCGCCGCGTCTAAGACGCCCAGCAAGTCTTCGACGCTCACATCCCGCGAGATATCAACACCGGCGGACGCGCTGCGCGCAAGTTGAAACAATTCCTCAGCACGCTGACGCACGGTGGGCGGAGCCGCCAGCGCGTCGCTCAATTCCGAAAAAATGGCGGTTGCAGCGCCATAGTCGCCCGCTTTTATAGCCGCGACGCCTAGGAGCTCTTTTGCGTAAAACGAAAACGCGCCTTCGCCTTCCGGTAAGGCGCCGAGGTCGCGGATAACGTCGTCCCGACTTTCATCCAAAGAGAGCGTCGCCGCGCGAATTCTTGCAACAGCGCGAAAGCTCTCGGTTGCGCCAGCATCCGCATAAACGCTGCGATAGGCGACCAGGGCAGCGGCGCGGTCGCCATCTGCGATCAAGGAGCCAGCCCGGCGCATGGCGGCGATGCGGGCATATCCGGCCGGCCCGCTTTTCTCTAACTCTGAAAGCACCGCGCGGCCCGCAGGCGCGTCTTCGATTAGCGTTTTCGACGCCTCGGTCAGAGCCGTCGCCGCGGCGCCTGCCGCTTTGTCCTGCTGACCGTTCCACACCTGGAAACCGGCGACGCCGGCGACGATCAAAGCCCCTGCGCCAATGAGCGCGGGGCCGTAGGTTTTCAAGAAATCGAGCTGCTGCGCTTCAGCAATATCCTGCTCAATTTCCCGTATTACGCTGTCGTCTTCGTCCGCCACTTATTTTCCGTAGATCGCTTTTGGGTGCTTTAGGGCACGTCGGAGGATTAGTTCTTTTTCTAGTGTTTGGCGTTTGCTAGGCCACAAATGAGTCTCAAAAAGGACGACACCCTGCGACGCTTGCGCTTGGAGTAAGCCCTAGCTACGCCAGCCAAGCCGGTGATGTATCGGCCTTTATGGTCAGACGCAACGGCTCGATTTGAATGCAGTACTAATCCGATTTCTTCAGGCGATACATTTCCTTAGCTGACGGAAAGGCTCTGGTTTTTACGTCATGGGCAAAGCGCTTAGCGGCGTCGTCGATGCTCGTTGCGAGCTCTGCATACTGGCGAACAAATTTCGGCGTTCGCTCAAACACCCCAAGCATATCGTGGGTCACGAGGATTTGACCGTCGCAAGCGGGCGATGCGCCAATACCGATGGTCGGCGCGGC
>JBCCTV010000007.1:0-31949 GCA_039197915.1 Pseudomonadota bacterium
CTGCGTCTCGGAAACATAATAAGCGCCTGATTATTCAGGGTTCTTTTGCTCTACAAAATTTGAGGCGTTCTTCGGCCAGAAAACGAATATGCGCCCCCAGTCGCTACCAAGCGGAAAGCAGGTGTGCCGAAAGAATTCGCGCGTCTTCGTCCCGATATTCGACGAGGGAAAAAGGCGTATGGTCGCCGTTGCGTATTCGGACGGACTGCGAACCGCTCCTGAGCGAGAGGACGCGCCGAAGCAACGCTATAATGCGAGGATGCGGCTTAGCTAACTGCAAACTTGCGTTAGACAGTCGCCTCGGCCGGTTTTGTATCCTCAGCTTTTTTCACCTTCGCGAGACCGAATAGGTGCGCAAGGTCTTTTAGGAAAATCTTCAGGTGAGCGCTATGGTTTGCCTTTACCAGACGCTTATTCATATAGGCTTCCCAGGTAAGCCGCTGAACGTCCTTATCCCGACAAATATCCACAAAGCGTTCGCGACGTTTATCGTTGCGATACCAGAAATGCTGCATCACGCCGAGGATCCAAAAAACGCGCCCGTGTTCTCTCATATATGTGCGACGGGCGCGCGAAAGCGCACTTGCGTCGCCAGTTTGCAGGAGTTCATCGATCGCAGACGCCGCCGTTCGGCCGCCGAGCATCGCGTAGTAGATACCCTCACCCGACGCCGGCGCGACACAGCCAGCGGCATCGCCCGCGAGTATGATGTCTTTTCCATTGTCCCAGCGTTTGAGCGGTTTGAGGGGTATTGGCGCCCCCTCACACCGGATTGTTTCTTGATCTTTTAACCCTGCATGGCTGCGCAAATCGCTCACGGCGCCACGTAATGAAAATCCCTTGTGGGCGCTGCCGACGCCTACGCTTGTGGTTTTTCCGTGTGGGAATACCCACGCGTAAAAGTCCGGAGACAAACGGTTTTGGTAGTAAATATCGCACCGCGTACCATCGAAATCGGCGTCCTTTGCGACCGCCCCGTCTTCCTCTGGCGAAGCGATAATTTCGTGATAAGCGAAAACACATGTGGACTTGTCGCCGCCATTAATTTCTTGTTCCGCAACCTTTGACCGCGCGCCATCAGCGCCAATGACGGTGCGTGTCCGGACTTCTATCAATGGCGATTTTTTACTTGCGCCATGCTCTTGGTACCGAACGACGGCTACGCCGTTTGCATCCCGCAAAATGTCAACGAACATGCCATCACGTCGGTCGACGCCCGCATCCGCCGCCCGTTCGCGTAAAAACTCGTCAAAGTGTTCGCGGTCGACCATACCAACCGAACCGCCTTCAATCGGCATATCAACCGCCTTATCGGACGGCGCGACCATGCGTGCAGAGTTCGCCCGTGCAACGATTTGCGATTCTGGTATGTCAAAGTCTCTGATCAAACGAGGCGGGATCGCGCCGCCACATGGTTTTATCCGGCCAGGTTTATCGAGGAGCACGACCGAGCGCCCGAGCCGGGCTAGGTCTTCGGCAGCTGTTGCGCCCGCCGGACCACCGCCAACGACGACCACATCGACCGTTTCAAGCGGCCCTAACGGCACGTCAATCGACGAAGGCGCGTCCGCAAAT
Organism: Pseudomonadota bacterium; assembly: GCA_039197915.1. GTDB lineage: Bacteria > Pseudomonadota > Alphaproteobacteria > Caulobacterales > Parvularculaceae > JAJFFW01. The sequence goes on from JBCCTV010000007.1 coordinate 1,576, forward strand.
GCGGCGTTTGCTTGTTCAGCATTAAAAGGGTCCATACTGATCGTCTCCGTTATTCGACTTCAGCCACGACGGGCGCGCCTAGTTCGCAAACGTCAGCAGCCGTCGCTTCTTTTATTACGCACCGGCGCCGCTGACGCTGTCCCGCCGAAACATGGTCTTCCGTCATTGCCGCCCCAACCTTATCCAGTCGGCGGCGTTGTCCTCCGTTACTCCGCCGGAAGCGGCTCACCCGCCGGCATTGCCGGTAGCGTAATATTATCCGCGTCACTCGCGCCGACCCGCAAGGCAAGCGCGGCAGCGACTAAGAAGAGCGTGCCTTCGGCGGCAAATACTATCGCGAATGCGGGCCCTGTCGCCTCGATCGCTGCGCGGGCCGCGTCCAGTGCGACTGCACCTAAAAATCCGCCTACCCCAAATGCAATCGCTTGGGATGCGCCCCAAACGCCCATGCGAACACCTTCCGCGGAATTTTCACCAACGCTCGCAAGCGCCATCATCGACCCAATCGCAGCGACCGCAAAAGCGCCGTTGGCGGCGCCCAACGCGAATACGTTTGCCTGTAAAGGGACGCCTCCGCCAAAGGCTGCCCCGTAAGCCAATGCGCCCAGGGCTGCCGCAGATGCAAGGCATCCAGCCATTGTCCACCGCCGCATAAATTTGGCGCGCGAACGACCGACCAGCGTGCCAATCACCGCGGTCGCAATCATGCCGAGGAGCACGCCGCCGTTTTGAACGCCGGCGAGTTTTGTCGATTCGCCAGGCGCGTAACCGTGCACAAGCCCGGCGAACGGCTCAAGGATTAGATCCTGTGCTGAATAGGCAAGCATTGAAACAAAGACAAAAATAGTGAAGCGACGCGCTTGCCGTTCGTCCCACACGGCGCGAACTGCTTCCGCGAGCGAAGGCTTAGGCTTCTCCTCAATTGGCGGCGCCGATGGCGCGCCTTCAACGCCGAGCACGGCCAAGGTTGCGACAATAAATGCGACAACGCCAACTGACGCGGCGACCACAAGCAACCGTTCCATCGAGAATGGATCTAGCACCGCGCCGACGACACCTGCTGTGAGAACAAAGCCAAAAATCATCATGATCCAGACGATCGCCGCCGCCGCTGCTTTTCTTTCCGGAGCGGTCCGGGTCGCTAAAAGTGCGAGTAGGTTTGTCCCCGCCGCGCCAACGCCCGCCCCGATGAACAAAAACGCGATAATCGCCAGCAATACGCCAGCTAACGGGTTTGACTGCATCAGCGCAGTCGCGCATGCGGCGCCAAAACCGCCAATGCAAAGCGTCGCCATTCCGCCTATAATCCATGGCGCCCTTGCCCCGCCGACATCCGCTCCGTGGCCGAAATGCGGTCGCGCCATCTGCACCGCATAGTGCCATCCGACGAGCGCCCCCGGTAAGGCCGCGGGCAAGGCGAGTTCGACCACCATAATCCGGTTTAACGTTGAGGTTGTCAGAACAACGATCGCGCCGAGCGCCGTTTGCACAAGCCCCAACCGGATAACGCCAATCCACCCAAATGGCGCAAGCGCGGATCCAGAAGTCTGAGCCATATTATTCCTTGCCCCAATCGATTGTCATAAAACGCCCCGTATCGCGAAGGCCGAGACGAGCATGCCAAGCACGTAAAGGGTTGTGCCGGTGGCGTTATACCAGGGAGCAAGCCCCCTCGGGTCAGTCAGCAAGCGCCGCATCAAGACAATCTGGATGAGCAGTAAGCTGACAATGATCATTCCATGAAAAGGTCGCCCTGCCCCGATCAGCCCAATGATCACAATTAGCTGTGGAACAACCATCACGCCGCATGCAATGCGCGCAGCCCTATCAGGGCCGAGCGTCGCCGGCAGAGACCGGACACCCATTTGCCGGTCCCCCTCAATCGCCTTGAAGTCGTTCAAGGTCATTATTCCGTGTGCGCCTATAGAATACAAAATAGCGAGTGCGATGACAGCCAATGGCGGGGCTGCGTTTAACATGACCGCAGCACCGGTAACCCACGCAACGCCTTCGTAGGAAAGGCCAACGACGCCTGGCCCCCACCAACCGCTGGTTTTCAATCGCACCGGCGGCGCGCTATAGGCCCAAGCCAACGCTACCGCGATGATCGTCGCGCCAAACGCCCATAGGCCGAGGGCGCGCGCGAGGATGAGGGAGCCCACCGACCAGGCGATCGCAATCCAAAGACCCCAGCGCCCTGGCACACGCCCGGAAGGAATTGGACGCCCCGGTTCATTGATCGCGTCCACATGCCGATCAAACCAGTCGTTTACGGCTTGGCTTGCGGCGCAAACCATTGGCCCCGCGAGCACGACACCGCCAACAAACGCAGCCCATCGGTCTGTGATCGAAACGCCAGAAGAAACAACACCGCACATGAACGCCCACATGGGAGCAAACCAGGTCACCGGCTTTAAAAGCTCAGTAAACGCCGCAAATGACGGCAATGGCCGCTGCGTTATCGTTATGTCGAGACGCGTCATGACTGTAAAATTACAACGACACTTTTGACTGTCAATTAAATTAGACGCTCTCGAGTGCGCGTATCGTCGCGGCGAATCCAGCGCGCGGCCGCATTGGTTGGTCAGGTACTCGCCTTACTTTGTGGATAATTTTATGACGTCGCGCGACCGCTCATAATTCAGGCTACGTCATCAACTTCAGGACTAGGGCACGGAACGTTCGATCAGGAATTGACCGCTTTTCTTGAGCGTTAAAGCGTTCATGCAGCGCGCGTTTTCAAGAACGTTGATGATCGGCATTCGGCGTTCGGCGCGCATACCTAAGGCTCTGTTACGCCGCCCACGATGATCCCTTCGTTCTTTAACCTAATGGAGCGATGTTGCGCGTGCGTTCGGCGGTCAGGTTCTGATGAATGGTCCTGAGAAGCTCATATCCCCAAATTGAGAACCCGTGGGACTAGGTGTCGTCGATGCCAAAACGCTTCAACTTTGAGTAAAGCCCTTGGCGACTGAGCCCAAGAATTTCGGCGGCCGAGGCACGGTTATCCCGCGCCGTCTCCAAAGCCGCTTCGATACAGAGTTTTTCAATTAGATCTGTAGATTCGCGAACAATATCCTTCAGAGGCATCCGACCGACAAGGCTAGTCAGTTGATCAACAGACCGCGGCAACGCCTCGCCGATTTTAGGCCCGGGCGATAAGCGCCTTGCCACCAATCGGATTGCGAAACCAAAATGGGCGACGCCATCATCTGTTGAGGCAATGGCTGAAATTTCGACCTCTTCTTCGTTGCCGAATCTATCGCGAAGGATCGTTGTGAAATTCCGAACGACACCGTGACTCTTCAGTGTGTTGATGAGCATGTTTAGTTCGGTCGCCGACCGCCCCAGCCAATGGGAAACACGATCGCCAACCGCCTGCCCTGAGCCGACAAGCTGCGTCATCTCCAGAAAAGCCTGGTTCGCCAGAATAATCCGAAGATCTTCGCCGGCGACCAACAGCCCGTCCGGTAGGCTGTTTACAATCTCCGCCGCCTCGCGCGGCGGCGTTGTTTTATCGAGCCGCACAAATTCAGCGCCCTTAATAATCCGAACAATGAGCTTTATCGCGGCGCCTTCGCGGAAGGCGGAGGCAGTCACCATGCACTGATCGCCACTTGCGAGCACCGCTTGATCAATCTCGGCGACTCCGGCGGACAGCGCTTCGGCCGCCACGCGCTCAATATCGCGACGGGCAGATTTCGCGAAGAAGTCTGGAAATGGTTGGCGACGAAGCTGCGCCGCTGAGGCGTTCAGAACCTTTACGGCCGCTGGATTTGCATCCTCGATCGCCATTGTCGGGGCATCGAGAACAAGCACAGGCTCCGAAAAAACGCTGAATAAGAGTTTATATCTGGCTTCGGCCTCTCGCAGCCGCGCATATTCGCGCTCAAGGTCTTGGTGGGTCTCAACCAATCGTTGTTGAAGCGCAGAAAAAGCCCTCAGATCACGGCCTAATGCGATGATCCGCCCATCTTTCCCAGCTTTAACCGTCGTATACTTTATTGGGACGTCGACGCCGCTGGCGCTTGGATGATTGACCTGCCGCCAATGCGGATGCGCCCCGGGCTCAGCTTTGAGAAGATCGGAGATTTTCGATGAGCAGTCAGTTGTAACAGTGTCAGCCCAGAGTTTGCCGCGCCACGCCGCATCGAAGCCCTCTTTCGCGAGGTCAGCGTTCGACATCGCGATGTCTTTGATAACGCCTTTCTCAACGACAAGAACAATATCGGCGGACGCAGACAAAAGACGCGCCGCTACCTGCGCATCAAGATCCGCCAAGTATCGCTTCGGGCTTTTAAATGCTACCTGACGATCGCCTCTGGAGGCCGGAGCGTCCATTTCTCAGCACCACATTTTCTGAGTGAATCCAACCACTTTAACGGTCCAACGATTTTTGAATTAAGTCTAGTGCGCGCCTTGGCGCGGATGCGGCGTCGTCGACAAGCAGATCGACGCCCGCGCGGACAAAAATGTCGGGTTTCGCCAATACCGCCGCACCCCCGACAATGACCGATAGATTCTCATCAAGGGTGTTTGCTTTTAACGAAGCAACTAGACCCGCTAACTCCGCCTCTTCGGGGGCACGCGCGTACGATAATCCAACGCAGGCAAACGAATTCTGCGCGAGCCTCTCGGTAAGCGCCTCAACGCTTGCTGCGACCCAGGTTTCCACCGCCCAACCGGCCTCGCGAAACACGGCTTCGACAATGGTCAAACCGAGGCCATGTTGCTCGCCATTTAAGGACGACAACAATATCGCCGGCGCAGTTAACGACGGCGCCGGATAGCAATCCCGCTGCCGAATAAAGCGCTGCATCCGAAGGACAGCGAGCGTAACGTCATTAAAGTCGCATTGGTCATCAAGCCAAAGGTCATTCATTCGCCGCGCCGCGACGGTGAACGTCTCGGAAATGAGAGACGTAAATCCAGCGGACCGTTCAAACGCTTCGCTCAACGCCTCATCGGCTCCGCGCTCATCAGGGGAAAGAAGCGCCCCAATCAACTCTGTAACATTGGTCTCTGACGACCGGACTTGGCGCTTTACTCGGTCTTTATGCGGAACTGTTTCGCGGACTGTTTCAGACTGAGAAAAAACAGTCGCTTGATCGTGCGACGTTAATGCGCTCCGCCAACGCCGCCCATGCGATCCGACCGATTTTTGCAATAACGACATATTATCGAGGTCAGAGTCATCGACGTCAGAATCAGTTTCAGAAATAGATGGCTGCAACGCAGTCCCTAACGCAGTACGACCGCCATTCTCGCGGACGTTTTCGTGTCGCGTCGGGAAACTTCCAGCCATTTGAGTCTTGAACCGCCTAGTCTCAAATTGGCTCTCTTTAGCTATTGTATTTTCCAAAAGTGATTTCTGTACGCATTGCTGCGATCGTTTACTCTGAAGGTCTTTTTCAGGCGTTTCGCGCACTAGCAGCCGTCTCCCAGTCCTGTTCGACGTACAAAGCGGATGCTACAAATCTCAGTATTTCAGCCCGCGCCGCTCCGGCAAAACGCCAAACATAAAAGCAATAGTTCACAGTTTCATTTCTCTTGACCGCGTCCACACCACATCCAATGGCCAGCATCGTTTCTAAAAGCCTGAACGCGTTAGCGAGTTAACCTGACCAACAACGAAGATTCAGGGACGCCTAAATCGAATTCGCAACCCGAAATCGAATTCGCAATTGTGCGCCTGAGCCTAACCATTAGCCAGTGCACTAGTCCTTATACGGAGCACTCCTACCTGCGCGGAGGCAGCCCTCTGCGCCCTCGTTTTTCTCTACCGACCGCGCAGGAATGAAGTGCATAGAGCCACGAGAACGACTCATTCACGACACCGATTAATTGGCGCGCAAACTCCAGCAATCAATAGCCTTGCGAGGCCATTCTGCGACTCACCGCCGCAACTCAGTATTTTGTAAAAATCATCATTGACTGCGCGATCGAGAATGTCAAATTATCTAGACGTCAATTTTACTTGACACTTTTCGCCGCCCGTCGATAGGCTGCCAAGTGAGGAACGCCGAACCCATCTAATGACAAAAACCACTGAAACACTTGAGCGCACACGACCCGACGCCGTCAGGCGTCAAAGCAAGCTTGCTTTGTCAGAACGCGATCAATTCGGCGAAGAAAATGCGCCTATAAACAAGCGGCAAACATTAGCGACGAATCAGAAACCCAACGAGGGCTTATTCGCGAGTGGTCGCGGGCATATTTCGACAAAACCAGACCGGCGCGCGGCTGCAAATCTTTACACCCCAGAGCAACGGCTCCGCCGTGACAAATCTCCGTGGACGGTTGTTCAAGGCGTGTTAGCGCCGCTTCAGTTTTTGGTTTTCCTGGTAAGTGTCGCTCTGGTGATTCGTTATTTAACGAGCGGCGTTGGCGCAGAGGCCGCGCACTTATCAATCATCATAAAAACTGGCGTGCTGTATCTTATTATGGTCACTGGGGCCATCTGGGAAAAAGACGTCTTCGGCCGATATTTGTTCGCGCCAGTTTTCTTTTGGGAAGACGTTTTCTCGATGCTGGTGCTTGCTCTGCACACGCTCTACCTCGCGGTTATCGCCTTTAATTTGGCCGATACGCGGACAGCAATGTGGATCGCGCTAGCAGCTTATGGCGCCTATGTGATCAACGCCGTGCAATTCGTTTGGAAGTTGCGCCAGGCGCGGCTGCAATCACGGGCGATGCTTGAGCCGCCTCACACAAATATGTCAGCAGCAGCGGGGAGCGTTCGATGAGCGCCCCATTAGACGATGACGCTGCGCAGCTTGAGGCGTTTCACGACCAGGAATTAACAAACAGTGAGGCTTTGCCGATTGGCCAACGTACACTCGACGAAGCGGCCTCAACCCCAGCCCATCGGCCGATCCTCCGCGAACGGGGTCAGCGCGAGGTCTTCTGTGGTTTAACCGGTATTGTCTGGCTCCACCGCAAAATTCAGGACGCTTTCTTTCTGATCGTCGGATCACGGACTTGCGCACATCTTATGCAGTCCGCTGCTGGTGTGATGATTTTTGCCGAGCCACGCTTCGCAACCGCGATACTTGATGAACGCGACCTTGCTGGGATGGCGGACGCCAATGATGAATTGGACCGCACAGTAAAAAGGCTCCTCGAGCGTCGCCCAGACATCAAACTTCTTTTCCTTGTCGGCTCATGCCCCTCTGAGGTCATCAAGCTTGATTTAAATCGAGCGGCGGAACGCCTTTCACGCAGTCATTCGCCGGATGTCCGCGTCTTGAGTTATTCGGGCAGCGGCATCGAGACCACATTCACACAGGGCGAAGACGCCTGTCTTGCGTCGCTTGTTCCAACACTTGCGCAGGATACGTCAGACCAAAAGTCGTTATTGGTCGTCGGGGCCCTCGCCGACATTGTTGAGGACCAGTTTGCGCGTTTGTTTGACGCCATGGGCGTCGGGCCTGTGCACTTCCTCCCGGGCAGGCGCGCCGATGAAATGCCTGTGATTGGCCCCAACACAAAGTATTTACTTGCGCAGCCCTTTCTGCGCGATACGGCCGCGGCTCTTGAAGAACGCGGAGCGACACGTTTACCAGCGCTCTTCCCCCTTGGCGTTGAAGGCGTGACGAACTGGTTGAAAGCCGCGGCCGATTTTTGGGGCGTTCCCCAAGACCGCTTCGAAGAGGCGATTCGCAAACCCCGGGCACGCGCGGAAGCGGCGCTTGGGCGATATCGAGAGGAACTTTCAGGCAAGCGATTATTCTTCTTCCCAGACAGCCAGCTCGAAGCCCCCCTGGCGCGCGTCTTATCCCGGGAACTCGGCATGACGCTTACGGAAGTCGGCATCCCATACATTCACACGACGCATCTCTCTGAAGAATTGAAGCGCATTCCGTCCGACGTCCAAATTAGCGAAGGCCAGGATGTTGAGCGCCAGCTCGATCGCTGCCGCGCTGCAAAGCCTGACATCACCGTTTGTGGTCTCGGGCTCGCAAATCCTCTTGAGGCTGAAGGCTTGACCACAAAATGGTCGATCGAGCTCGTTTTCACCCCGATCCAAGGTTTCGACCAGGCAGGCGATCTCGCCGAACTATTCGCACGCCCCTTCGTTCGCAAAACGAGGTTACAGTTTTAAATGCAGCTGACTGTTTGGAGCTATGAAGGTCCGCCGCATGTCGGCGCAATGCGCATTGCAGCCTCCATGCGCGATGTCCACTACGTCTTGCATGCGCCGCAGGGCGATACCTATGCTGATCTTCTTTTCACAATGATACAGCGCTCCGGAAACCGCCCTCCAGTAACCTACACGACTTTCGAGGCGCGCGACCTGGGCGCGGATACCGCTGAAATCTTTAAGAACGCAGCGCGCGCCGCCGAAGAACGGTTCAAGCCAAAAGCGATGCTCGTCGGCGCGTCCTGCACAGCGGAATTACTGCAAGACGATCCGGCCGGCATGGCTAAGGCCTTATCATTATCCGTACCGGTAATACCCCTCGAACTCCCCGCCTACCAAAAAAAGGAAAACTGGGGCGCTGCGGAGACTTTTTACCAAATTGTCCGCCGTTTGGCTGACCCAGCAACGCAAACCGACGGGACATTGGCCCAGCCGAAATGCAATATCCTCGGCGCGACAGACTTCGGCTTCCGGTGTCGCGACGATGTCAAAGAAATTTCGCAACTTTTGCAAAAGCTCGGCGTTGACATAAATGTCTGTGCGCCAATGGGGGCGAGCCCAGAAGATATCGCGCGCATCCCCGCCGCCGACTTCAACGTTCTATTATACCCTGAAGTAGCGGACGTTACCGCGCGGTGGCTCAAAAAGACATTTGATATGCCGTATACGCAGAATATTCCGATTGGCGTACACGGTACAGTTGCTTTTATTGAGGAAGTGGCTGCGCTCGCCAAGATCAATGCGGAGACAGCAAAAGCGGTCGCGTCGGAACAGGGCAATATGCCGTGGTGGTCGCGTTCAATTGACTCCACTTACCTAACAGGCAAGCGCGTTTTTATTTTTGGCGACGCTTCCCACGCTGTCGCCGCGGCCAGGGTCGCCCGCGATGAACTTGGTTTTGAGGTCATCGGGCTCGGTTGTTACAACCGTGAATTTGCGCGCGATCTTCGTAAAGCGGCGAAAGACTTTGGAATTGATCCGTTGATTACGGATGACTATCTCGAAGTTGAGGCGGCGATTGCCGAGACACAACCTGAATTGGTCCTCGGCACACAGATGGAACGCCACATTGCGAAGCGCTTTGGAATTGGCTGCGTGGTAATCTCTGCGCCGACCCATGTTCAGGATTTTCCAGCGCGCTATGGACCGCAAATGGGCTTCGAAGGGGCGAACGTCCTGTTTGACACCTGGGTGCACCCCCTCGTCATGGGTCTAGAAGAACACCTACTTGGCATGTTCCGAGAAGACTTCGAATTTAATGATACGGCGGGTCCGTCGCATCTCGCCGCCCATTCGCCGTCTAAAAACGAAGCGCCAAGGCTGAACCAAGACCAAACGAAAGCAAATGACGACATTGGTGATCGCGATGAGGCGCAACAGGACCTCGCGCTCGACACGAATGGTCACCCGTCATCATCCGTCGCCGATACCATGCATACTGACGAATTGATAAAGACAGCGAACACTCACTCGGACGAGCAAAAGCAAGTTTCTTCGACGTGCGTTTGGCGGCCCGACGCAGAAAAAGAACTCAAAAAAATTCCATTCTTTGTACGCGGGAAAGCGCGTCGCAACACCGAACGCTACGCCGCCGACCACGAGATAGCGATCATCACAATCGATACTTTGTACGACGCAAAGGCGCATTATGCCCGCTAAGAACAAAACAAATAAAACGAACGCGAACGCGTTCGCTAGGGAAGAAACCCAGGCCCCTGTCCGTATCGTGATGATCTCGTTAGATCATCATCTATCGGGTGTCGCCGCAGCGGCTGAGGCTCAGCTTCGGAAAAAAATCCCTAACCTTCAGATCGCCTTTCATGCAGCAGCAGACTGGAACCGGGATCAAACCGCGCTCGCTGACTGCCATTCTGATATTGCAAACGCCAATATCATCATTGCTTCAATGATCTTTACGGATGAGCATATCTCGGCCGTCAAAGACGCAATTGCTGCGCGGCGACAGAGTTGTGACGCCGTTATTGGCTGCATGTCCGGCGCTGAAATCGTCCAGATGACGAAGCTCGGCAAATTTGACATGGCCAAACCGCAAAAAGGCCCAATAGCATTATTGAAAAAACTGCGTGGGAAAGGCGGCTCAGAAAAAGCGGGGGCCCAGCAAATGAAGACGCTACGGCGTCTTCCGAAAATTCTAAAATTTATTCCGGGGACGGCGCAAGATGTTCGCGCTTACTTCTTGTCGATGCAGTATTTGTTGGCAGGGGCGGAAGAGAATATTGAAAACCTGATCGCCTTTTTAGTTGATCGCTATGCCAATAATGAGCGCAGCCCCTATCGGGGAACGCTGTCGCCTGCCCTTCCTGCGGAATATCCCGAAATTGGGCTCTACCACCCGCGGATGAACCCTCCCATTGCGGATCGCACAAACCGCTTACCACTGGCGAGAACGAAGCGTCCCACCGTGGGCCTTTTGGTTCTAAGATCATATATCCTGTCGGGTGACACAGGACACTATGACGGCGTTATTGCGGCGCTGGAGGCGCAAGGATTAAAAGTCGTCCCCGCATTCGCGAGCGGGCTCGACGCCCGGCCAGCGATTGAAGAATTCTTTGTAAAAGACGGCGCTCCAGCGGTCGATGCAGTGTTGTCGTTGACGGGCTTCTCGCTTGTCGGAGGACCGGCGTACAATGACGCAGATGCGGCGGCGCAAACCCTTACGGGCTTGGATGTACCGTATATTGCCGCCCACGCCCTTGAGCTACAGTCGCTCAATGAATGGGGCAAGAGCGACCGGGGTCTAACGCCGCTTGAAGCCACGTTGTTGGTGGCGATACCCGAGCTAGACGGCGCTACGGGTTCAACGTTTTTTGGCGGCAGGCCTGCCGGCGGCGCTGACTATTGCGAAGGGTGCGACCGCCGATGCAACGTCGACAAACGCGACGGCCAAGGGCCAGCGATGATAACGTGCCCAGAACGCGCAGAAATGGTGGCAAGGCGGGTTCAGAAAATCATCCGCCTTAGACATAAAACGCCGACCGAACGACGCATTGCTATAACTCTGTTTAATTTCCCACCGAATGGGGGTGCGGTTGGCTCAGCAGCGTTCCTTTCAGTATTTGAATCCCTGTTTAATTTCCTGCGCGGTTTGAAAGCCGCTGGCTACAACGTCGACCTGCCGGAAGATGCCGAAGCGCTCCGCGTAGCAATCGTCGAGGGCAATTCCGAGCGTTATGGCGCACCCGCCAATGTTCATGATTTCATCGCCGCCGGGGACCATATCTCAGCGGAAACACGGCTTGCTGAGATTGAAAAGCAATGGGGCCCCGCACCCGGTCGCCAGCAAACTGATGGACGATCCATTCAAATTCTAGGCGCAGCCTTTGGCTCGGTTTTCGTCGGTGTACAGCCCGCCTTTGGCTATGAGGGCGACCCCATGAAGTTGCTCTTTGAAAAGAGCTTTACACCGACGCACGCGTTCGCCGCTTATTACCGATATCTGCGCGAGTCCTTTTCGGCTGACGCCATTGTCCATTTCGGCACCCACGGTGCGCTTGAATTCATGCCCGGAAAGCAAACGGGGCTTGGCGGGGAATGTTGGCCGGATTACCTAATCGACGATCTACCCAATATCTACTTTTACGCGGCCAATAATCCATCGGAAGCCTCCATCGCGAAACGACGATCAGCGGCGACAACGGTCAGCTATCTCACGCCACCGCTTACAAACGCTGACTTGTACAAGGGGTTGTCGGACTTAAAAGAAATGATTGGTCAATGGCGCTCCAATACTTTGGAAGACGATGCGCTTGCGGGCCTGACCGAGATGCTGCAAGCGCAAGCAGCAAGTCTCGACCTTTGCGATGCTTCGCCTGCGTGGACTGATCCTGATGCGGAGTTAGCGCATCTCTCCGACCGCCTTTATGAGCTTGAAACATCGCTTATCCCCGAAGGTCTACACGTCGCAGGAAATACCCTTACCCCGGATGCACGCGCCGACTACCTCACGGCGACAGGCGAAATCGACGGGATAAGCGCCGACGCTGTGAAAGCGCTTGTCCAAGGCGACGCGCTTTCGGAAATAGCAGCAACTTTCAAACTCTCACAAGATCAGCACAAGGCGCTTGAGCGACTTGCGGAAATGAACGCCGCCTTCGATCATGATACGGAAATTCCAGCGCTTCTACACGCTTTGAACGGCGGGTTTACCCCGCCCGCACCAGGTGGCGACATCATTCGTACACCGGCGGTCCTACCCACTGGCCGCAACATTCACGGGTTTGACCCCTACCGATTGCCAAGCAGGTTCGCCGTAACGGACGGCGCGCACCAGGCTGAAAAAATTATTGACCGATTTAAAGTCGCAAACGGGCGTGCGCCAAGCACCGCGGCAATTGTCTTGTGGGGCGCCGACAACCTCAAAAGCGAGGGCGCACAAATCTCTCAAGCGATGTCGCTCATTGGCGCGCGACCCCGATTTGACGGTTTTGGCCGGCTTTGCGGCGCTGAACTCATCCCGATAGATGAGCTTGGCCGCGCGCGGGTTGACGTCGTCGTCACAGTATCAGGGATTTTCCGGGACTTACTTCCCTTACAAATGAAAATGCTGGCGGAAGCAGCAGCGCTTGCAGCCGAGGCCGACGAACCGCTGCACCTGAACCCCATTAAAAGAAACACCGAGGCTATCGCCGACGAACACCAACTGACCTTAGAGGAAGCCTCACTCAGGGTTTTTTCAAACGCTGACGGGGCGTATGGCGCTAACGTTAATCTCCTCATCGATAGTGGTTGTTGGGATACGGAAGACGAGCTTGCCGACACCTTTGTGAAACGAAAAGGCTTTGCCTACGCCACGAATGGCGAGCCAAGCAACCAGGGCGTGCTCCTGGAAGCGCTTATGGCGAAGGTCGATTTTGCGTTTCAAAATCTCGAATCGGTTGAGCTCGGCGTCACGACCATCGATCACTATTTCGATACCCTCGGGGGTATCGGCCGCGCCGTTGAAAAAGCGAAGGGCGAAAAAGCGCCGATTTTTATTGGTGATCAGACCCGCGGAGACGGCGTTGTCAGAACGCTTGCCGAGCAGGTTGAGCTAGAGACCCGTACACGGACGCTTAATCCGAAATGGTACGAGGGCATGTTGAATCACGGCTATGAAGGCGTGCGGCAAATCGAGGCCTATGTGACAAACACCGTTGGCTGGTCCGCCACCACCGGCGCCGTAGCGCCGTGGGTGTACCAACAAATCACGGAAACCTTTGTGCTCGATGAGGCCCTGCGAGACCGTCTCGCGACGCTAAATCCGCACGCCTGCGCAAAAGTCGCGAACCGTTTGCTCGAAGCGTCGGACCGGAACTACTGGTCGCCAGACGCCGATACGCTCGAGGCTCTGCGCCAAGCCGGTGAAGAGCTTGAAGACAGAATTGAGGGCGTCGCCGCCCTCCCCGTAGGTGCGTCGGCATGAACTTGATTTTGGGCCAGAAGGAAAAGCAACAATGACCGTCTTGGACATAGACCGGCCAAAGACTGCTGCAAAGGTGGGCGTCAAAAGACCTGACGGCGACGGCAGCGTTCAAGTGGCGCTTGATCCACGAGACGCTATCGAGGGCGCTAAGGTGTTTGCGGTTTACGGCAAAGGCGGTATCGGGAAATCGACCACATCGTCGAACCTGTCTGTTGCTTTTTCAAAGCTCGGCAAACGCGTCCTGCAAATTGGGTGCGACCCAAAGCACGACTCGACCTTCACCTTGACCAAAAAATTGATGCCGACCGTCATCGACGTTCTGGAAGAAGTCGAATTCCATACGGAAGAGTTGCGTACAGAAGATTTCGTTTTCGAAGGCTATAATGGGGTCATGTGCGTTGAGGCCGGCGGTCCGCCAGCCGGCACGGGTTGCGGCGGGTACGTCGTCGGACAGACGGTAAAACTTCTGAAGGAGCACCACCTCCTTGAAGACACTGATGTGGTGATCTTCGACGTGCTTGGCGACGTTGTCTGCGGCGGGTTCGCATCGCCTTTGCAACACGCCGAACGCGCACTGATTGTCACCGCGAACGACTTCGATTCGATCTTCGCCATGAACAGGATTGTTGCAGCAATTCAAGCAAAGGCAAAAAACTACGACGTTCGCCTCGGCGGCGTGATTGCAAACCGATCAGCGGCGACCGACGAAATCGATCGCTTCAATGATGCGACCGGGCTTCAACGCTTGGCGCACTTTCCAGACCTCGACGTTATCCGGCGCTCGCGGCTCAAAAAGTCCACTCTTTTTGAAATGGAAGCATCGCCGGAGCTTGAGGCCGTTCAACAGGAATATCTGCGCCTCGCCGCTGGCCTTTGGGCGGGGTCTGAGCCCTTAAAAGCGACGCCGATGAAAGATCGCGACATCTTCGATTTTCTGGGATTTGATTGATATGCTGAGCGCTACTTACAGTAAACGCCGCGCGGAACTCGAAACCTATTTCGACAAAACCGCGGCAGACGCCTGGGCGAAACTCACATCGACCGCGCCGGTGAGCGGTATTCGAGCGACTGTTCGCGCGGGCCGAGACGCGATGCGCGCGACGATGCTTGACTGGATCCCAACGGATCTTTCCGGCGCCCGTGTCCTTGACGCCGGTTGCGGCGCCGGACAGTTTTCGCGTGAGCTGGCGCAACGTGGGGCCGAGGTCGTCGCTGTTGATTTATCGGGCGTTATGGTCAATCTCGCTCGTGAACGAATGCAAAGCGATCCTTGTGCTGAGCGTATCCGATTTGTTGTTGGTGATATGTTCGCCCCTGCGCTTGGCGACTTTGACTACGTCGTCGCGATGGATTCCTTGATCCACTATAAGCGCAACGACATCGTCGATGTGTTGGAAGGCTTTGCCAAACGAACCCGCAAAAGCGTCATCTTCACAATAGCTCCGAAAACACCTCTACTTGCGGCGATGCACGCGCTGGGCGGTTTATTTCCGCGCGCGGACAAAGCGCCTGCGATAGAACCGCTGGCGCCTGCAAAGCTCAAAACTGCGCTGTCAACCGCGCCAGAGCTTAGGGACTTTTCGGTCGCAAAATCACAACGGATTAGCTCAGGATTTTACATTAGCGAAGCGATGGAGCTCGCGCGCCAATGACTATGAACGCGGACGCCGAGGCGAAAGCCGCTGTAAGAAGTAACAGCATCGCTGCGGCGACGGCTGCCTGGCTGCCGTTTGCCGATGTCGCGAACGAAGACTTGCCTTTAGGTCGGTTGCTCCGCTTGTCGCTTTTTCAGATATCCGTCGGCATGGCATTGGTCCTTCTCACCGGAACCCTCAACCGCGTTATGATTGTTGAGTTAGGCGCACCGGCAGCGCTTGTTGCAATTATTGTTTCTCTACCGTTGGTTTTTGCGCCTCTCCGCGCTCTCATTGGGCATCGCTCCGACACGCATCAATCACTATTAGGGTGGCGGCGTGGACCCTATATCTGGTTCGGCTCAATGCTGCAGTTCGGCGGCTTTGCAATCATGCCATTTTCCCTCCTTGTACTAACGGATGGGCCGCCGGCGCTAGAATGGGTGGGGTTAGCGACGGCTTGCCTATCTTTCTTGCTTGTCGGGGCCGGTATGCACACCACCCAGACCGCCGGGCTCGCCCTCGCTGGCGACATCTCGTCGGACGAGGCGCGGCCGCGTGTGGTCGCCCTCCTATACTTTATGTTGCTTGTGGGCATGGTTATCAGCGCCCTGATTTTTGGCTTTTTATTGAAAGACTTCACACCGGTAAAACTCATCCAAACCGTCCAGGGCGCAGCGGTCGCCACAATTGTTCTCAATGTGATTGCCTTGTGGAAACAGGAGGCCCAGGACAAAGCGTTAACCGCCCCAGGACGTGAACGAGAAAGCTTTGCGTTGTCGTGGCGCTCGTTTGCACAGCGTCCTGGTGCAAAACGGCTCCTGGTTGCGGTCGGCCTGGGCGCGGCTGGGTTTTCCATGCAAGATGTATTGCTCGAGCCCTACGGCGCCGAGGTTCTTGGTCTCGCGGTCAATGAAACGACAATGCTGACCGCACTTTTCGCCTTAGGCACGATTGCTGGGTTCATATTGGCCGCCCGAAAACTCGCAAACGCAAGCGAACCCCACCGCATTGGGGGGTACGCAGCCCTCGCGGGAGCGCTCGCCTTCGCCGGGATTATCCTCTCTGCCCCAATAAATTCCGTTTATGTTTTCTGCTTTAGTGTTGCAGGCGTTGGCTTGTCTGGCGGGTTATTTTCGGTTGCTACGCTGACCGCCCTTATGGCGCTCGCAGACAAAGACCAGAACGGCATCGCGCTTGGCGCGTGGGGCGCCGTTCAAGCGACATGCGCTGGCGTCGCGATTGCGCTCGGCGGTTTAATCCGGGACATCCTGGCAAGACTGTCCGCAGACGGCTTACTCGGCCCTGCACTGGCAAACGTCGAGACGGCTTACGCCGTCGTCTACCATGTCGAAATTTTACTCTTGTTCTTTACACTCGTGGCGATTGGCCCCCTTGCTCGGTACACGCAATTAAAGCCCGAGGGCAACTCGAAGTTCGGATTAGCTGCATTTCCGCAATAACAATAGTTTTCTGTTCATCTGCACAAGGAGCGCATTATGATTTTAAGTCAAGAATTCACAGCGGGCATCGACCTCGTCGATATCAGCCTGTGGGTGTTCACCCTGTTTTTCTTCGGACTTGTCTTCTACTTGCAAGCGGAAGGCCGACGCGAAGGCTACCCGCTTGAGGGCGACACCAGTGGAGAAAAAGAAGACGAAGGAACATTCTGGTACCTTCCAAAAAAGATTTTTCGGCTCCCCCACAACCGCGGCGAGCGCACCCTATTCCACGGCAAACGCGACGAGCGCAGCCATAACTTAGAACGGACCGCCGTATGGCCTGGTGCCCCTTACACACCAAAGGGCGACCCCCTGCTCGCCGGTGTTGGCCCTGCGTCATACGCTGAACGCGACGATGTGCCGGATTTAACCGATGACGGACGAAACAGAATTGTTCCGTTCCGGTTAGGGGATGGCTATGAAGTCGCAAAAGCTGACGCAGACCCCCGGGGATATCAGGTTATCGGCGCCGACGGCGAAAAAGGCGGCGAATGCGTTGACCTCTGGGTTGACCGTTCGGAAGCTGTAATCCGTTATCTCGAAGTCAATGTCGGCGATAGCGCCACGCCGAAACAGGTTCTACTGCCAATGCCTTTTGCAAACATCAATAAAGCCAAAAAACGCGTTGTGGTCGAAGCCGTTCTCGGTGATCAATTCAAAAACGTTCCGCGCACGAAGTCGCCAGTTTCGGTTACCCGCTTAGAAGAAGACAAGATCGCCGGGTACTTCGGAGGCGGAAAACTTTATGCAACACCGTCTAGAACGGAGAGCCTCACATGAGCTTCCGACGTGACAATGACGGTCAGGTGATTGAACCTTTCAAGGGTTTGCCGGAGGATCTCCCTGAGGGCGAAAAAGTCCTCTGGCAAGGGAAACCCAACGCGCTCGCCCTTGCATTTCAGGCGTTTCACCTTCGCCTCATCATTGGGTACTTTGCAGTCATGACGGTCTGGCGGCTGGTGTCGAAGACATCAACCGCCGAGGTTGCCGCCGGTGAACTCGCATCTATTGCAGTGACGTCAGCGGCGATCTGCGCGTTGTCGCTTCTCCTGCTCTACGGGCTTGCTGCTTTGATGGCCAATTCAACCGTTTACACCCTAACCACCCGCCGCGTGGTGCTGCGTTACGGTGTTGCAATCCGTAAATACGTCAATATGCCCTTCACCGGCATAAAATCCGTCTCTATACAGAAAAATGGAAACGGTGTTGGAAACCTGTCGCTCCTCGCCATGCGCCCAGCGCCAGTGCCCTATCTGCACCTTTGGCCGCATGTACGCCCTTTGCGACTTGCCAACGCAGAGCCGATGTTGCGCGCGGTTGACGGCGTTGAAGCGGTTGGCGCACGTTTAGCGGCAGCGATGAAAAATCACCTTCCCGAAACGGTCGCGGTTACTGATAACATCAAAACACAACCCGCGAAGACACCGCTACAAGCGACCCAGGAAGCGGCGGCATAAACCCAGCAGCATTGCGATAAAGAAAGTCTATCAGCATGCCACATAACCCACACAATCACCACGGCCATCATGGCCCGGCCCATCACGGAACATCGGGCCGTCACCACGACGATTCAAAGCCGCACTCGCATGATATCCCGATCCCGCGACCACTACTCTTCGGCATATTTTTCATGTGTGGCGCGTCCATTCTGATCGCTGGTTTATCGCGGTTCACCGAACCGGTTGACCGCATTCCAGCAGACCCGGAGATTGCACTGAGTATTCAATTCCAGGACCAGGAAGACGGATCGCTTGCGGTCATCGGCGAAAAAACTGGCGAGGAAATCTTCGCGTTTGCCGCCAACGAAGGTGGTTTTGTGCGCAACGCGATGCGCGGGCTTGCTTACGACCGGAATAAAATTGGCGTTGGCTCTGAAGCGCCTTTCCATTTGATGCAAGCAAAAGAAGGCGCCGTATTCCTCGTTGACCCCAGCACGGGCAATGTCGTTAGCCTGGGCGCTTTTGGTCCGCGAAATCAGCAGCAATTCGCACAACTCTTTGATCTGGAGCAAGCAGCCGATGCGTCTTTCTGAAATACTTGGTCGTCGGCGGATAACGACGCCCTGCACCATCACCGTTTTGCATACGGACGAAACTTTGGAAGCACATGTTGAACTTGATGGGAAGCTACTGCCCACGGTTGGCGATAAGATAACCGTGCACGGGGCTCCTGTCCGGACGCCTTACGGAGAGACAATGCAAATCCGCCGCAACGCGACGCTCGTCAGAGCCAACACACTCGATAAGCTC
Source organism: Pseudomonadota bacterium (assembly GCA_039197915.1). GTDB lineage: Bacteria > Pseudomonadota > Alphaproteobacteria > Caulobacterales > Parvularculaceae > JAJFFW01. Next base: position 20,526 of record JBCCTV010000007.1, read on the forward strand.
TGGGTGCTGTTGAAGTCGCGCTTCTTGTTCACCGAGCTGTATGAAGTCAGCTTCTCAACTGGGAAATTAAGATGAGCGCTCCGGAAATCACCGCCGATTCAGACTTCGTAGACGTGGCCGAAGAGTACGCCGCGAACGATCCTCAAGCTTTTGACACTAACACTGCAGCGCTTGAGGACACGATGCTAAGTCCTCGATTTTACACCACAGACTACGAGGAAATGAACGCAATTGACGTATCATCCGTTCGCCCCGAGTGGGACGCCCTGATCGCTGAGCTTGCGTCCGATCCCAACAACGGTCACTTTCGGCGCACGGACGAGTTTGATAATATTCTTAACACGCTTCCGGAAGATCTACGCCGTGAATTTGTAGACTTCCTCGTCAGTTCTTTAACGGCCGAATTTTCTGGGTGCGTTTTGTACAAAGAAATTGTCCGCCATGCGGATAATGAGGATGTTAAGGCGCTCTTCAAATATATGAGCCGCGATGAAGCGCGCCACGCCGGATTTATAAATTACGTCTTGAGAGACTTCGGCATTGGTGTTGATCTAGGCTTTTTGACGAAAACGAAGAAATACACGTTTTTCCGTCCGAAGTTCATTTTCTATAGCGTGTACCTATCGGAGAAAATTGGCTACGCACGTTACATCACGATTTTCCGCCAGTTAGAGCGGCATCCAGAACGACGCTTTCATCCGATTTTTAAGTGGTTTGAAGAATGGTGTAACGACGAGTTCCGCCATGGGGAAGCGTTCGCACTGCTTATGCGGGCGGACCCCAAGTTACTCCGGGGAATGAATGTTCTGTGGATTCGCTTCTTCTTGCTCGCTGTGTTTGCAACAATGTTTGTTCGCGATCACCGCAGACCAGCGTTCCACGCGGCACTCGGCGTTGACCCAACAGATTACGACATGCGCGTCTTCCGCGTAACGACGGAAATTTCGCGCCAGGTATTTCCGATTGAACTCGATATCGAGAATCCGAAATTTCTGGAGGGCCTCGAGCGACTGCGAAAAGTAGCAGACGCCATGGAAGACTCGAAAAGCGATCGCAGCATTCTTGGGCGCATCAAAACCGGTATTTACGCGATGCGCTCGGGCATCGAATTTCTGCGGCTTTATATGCTCCCGACTAAATCAAATCGAGCGCCTGAAAACGTTCGCCTCTCTCCCGCTTGGTAGTGGTGTCGCCTGTGCCTGTGCATTTTGATCTTGGAGGCCGCCGCTACACATGGTCGTGAATTTGGTTCTTCCGTTGATTTTCGCCGCCGCAATCTGGTGGGTTTCAACCGGGGTAGTGATTTGGCTGATTGGACTGCCGGAACGCACGTTTAAGGCGACTGCGCTGATTGCCACGTTGGTGCTCGGCGCAGCCACCATTATGTTGCTGGCGTTGCGAGATGATGTGTCCCTGAGCGGCGCATATGTTGGTTTTTTGGTCGGGATCGCCCTCTGGGCGTGGCATGAGCTCATGTTTTTGTTGGGTTTTTTGAACGGTCCGAGGCGATCTCCCTGCCCGCCAGACCTGACCACATGGGATCGGTTTAAAGCGTCCAGCGAAACCGTGATCCACCACGAGCTCGTCATTGCCGCCCACGCCGTCGTCATTGTCGCACTGAGCTGGGGCGCCCAGAACAAAGTCGCTGCGTGGACTTTCCTATTACTGTGGGGGATGCGAATAAGCGCAAAGTTGGTCGTGTTCTTTGGAGCGCCGCGACTTTCCGACGATTTTTTACCCTCGCACCTGAACTATTTAAAAACCTATTTCCGCAAAACCGCTTCGAAGGTGTTCTTTCCGGCGGCGATTATGATCGTCACATCCGTCGCTGCGGTTTTAGCGCATCGCGCTTCGGCGTTCGAACTCGGCACGTTTGAGTCGCTCGGCTTTCTGATGCTCGCAGCGCTCGCAACGCTTGCAGTTTTCGAACACTGGGCGCTCGCCGCGCCAATACCGGATGCGGCCTTATGGTCATGGGCGTCGCAAGCGCCTGGAGGAGACGCCGGCGGCTTAAACACCCGTCCAAGCGCGTCGCAGAAACGCGCGAATTAACTGGAGGTATCGATGGATTACGAACGCTTTTTTCAAGACAAGCTGGATGACCTCCAGGCTGAAGGGAATTACCGCGTCTTTACGAATATAAAACGCCGCGCGGGCTCATTCCCACAGGCCTCTTATCATGGCGATGTTGGCCCCAACGAAGTGACCGTTTGGTGTTCAAATGATTATCTGGGTATGGGCCAGCACCCAAAGGTTACCGCGGCCATGCACGAAGCCATCGAAGAGTGCGGCGCTGGCGCTGGCGGCACACGGAATATTTCCGGCACCAACAATTATCACGTACTCTTAGAGGAAGAGTTAGCAGACCTGCACGGCAAAGAAGCGGCGCTCCTATTTACCTCCGGGTACGTCTCTAACTGGACTGGGCTCAGCACACTGGCTGCACGCATCCCAAATTGCGTCGTTTTATCTGACGAACTAAACCACGCCTCTATGATTGAGGGCATTCGCCACGCGCGATGCGAAAAGCGAATATTCAAACATAACGACACTGAACATTTGGAACGCCTACTGAGGGAGTTAGACCCTGACACTCCAAAACTCATCGCATTTGAATCCGTTTACTCGATGGATGGGGACATTGCACCCATTGCTGAGTTTTGTGACCTCGCAGACAAATATAACGCGATGACATATCTGGACGAAGTCCACGCCGTTGGTCTTTATGGTCCGCGCGGCGGGGGCGTTGCAGAGCGCGAAGGCCTAATGGACCGACTAACGGTCATTGAAGGAACGCTCGGAAAAGCGTTCGGCGTTCTCGGTGGCTATATCGCAGCGTCTACGGCTTTGTGCGACTTCATTCGATCATTCGCATCGGGATTTATTTTTACAACGGCCTTGCCGCCAGCTGTTGCTGCGGGCGCCCTTGCGAGCATCCAGCACTTGAAAAATAGCGATATCGAACGTCACAGGCACAAGGAACGAGTAGCAAAAGTGCGTCGCCGCCTCGCGGAAATCGGTATCCCAACAATGGACAACCCAAGCCACATTGTTCCGGTTATGGTGGGCGACCCCGTTAAGTGTAAGTGGATCAGTGATTGGCTCATGGCGAACCATGGCATTTATGTTCAGCCGATCAACTATCCGACGGTTCCGAAGGGTACTGAGCGGTTGCGGATAACGCCCTCACCGGTTCACACGGACGCGGATATAGAGCTCCTCGTGAGTGCGCTGTCGGAGATTTGGTCACAATGCGCCTTGGCTCGCGCGGTTGCATAAATTAAATAGGCGCATTCCGCGATCAGTCTTTTAATCGGTGTAGAGAATTACTATTGCCGCTGCAGGCTTAAGGCCGATCGTTGGCGTAGTGCCTTTAGCATCTGAGGTAAACATCCGATCACAATAGGCGGTTTAAAAATCGACTTCCCTCGCCCTTGAAGGGTTATGTACGTCCCGACTTATGCCAGGACTAAAAGCCATTTGAGTTCCTGTAGGAATGCTAAAGTGGCTCTATGCTGTCGATTTATCACGCGTCTCCTGCGGAGTTGACGTTTGGAAACAGTCAACTACACCCAACAACCCGCGTAGCGCTCTAACTTGCGCTACCCATCCGCGAACCAAGCATCGCTCTGATTTAGTGGGCTCACTGTTACTTGCCGCGTTTGGGTGCTTGAAAAACTGGGATGCACGTTCGGGCAAAAAGCGAAAAGCGATCAGAAGCCTCAAGGCGAGGGTGTTCTTCCAGAATGAAGATTGGAAAATGCAGACCGCGCGACGAAAATTGCGGCTATCAGGAAGACCGCCTCAATTAAAAACACGACCGTATAGGCCAATCCGATGCTGCTTTCGGAGCCAGGTGACAGCGCCAGAACCAGGTCGCGAACAACGCCAGCCAAAACCATTGCTACGCCGGCCGCCGTTGCTTGCACCGCCCCCCAGGCGCCAAGCGCCAGGCCCGATTGATCTTTAGGCGATGCTTGCATCGTAGCGGTCAACGTTCCGTGTCCAAATAGCCCTGCTCCGAACCCGATGACGGCAATCGCACCTAAAAACAGCTGCATTGACGAAATGTTCGCTGCGACTTGAATTGCGAAAACGCCCGGCACACCGACCAGGGCTCCACTTACCGCCAAGCGCATAGCGTTAGCGGGGGCAGCGCTCAATATACGCGATGCGAGCGCTAAGCCGGCGAGGCCGCCTAGGGAAAACACCGCCGTCAATTTAGTTGTGGTGGAAACCGAAAGCCCTAACACTTGACCGCCATAGGGCTCTAGAATGACATCTAACATGCCAAATCCTAGTGTTCCGAACGCAATGATGACGAGCCGCTGCACCGCGCTCGGACCAGAGGTAAATATACGCCAAGCGATCGCGAAATCCTGTGACTGATTGTTTGATTGCTTCTGCGCCTGGGCGCGTGATCGGTCCCTTGGCTCCTGTTTCCATAACGCCACCGTGTTGAGAATGAGGGTTGCGACCGCCGCACCTTGTATCACGCGAATTAAACGCCCAGGCGAATAATCAGCTAGGAAGTGGCCAAAAATAAGCGCGCTAGCCATCATTCCCAGGAGCAGCATCACATACATCAAGCCAACGACCTTCGCCTGATTTTCAGAGGTCGCTAGATCCGTCGCAAGCGCAAGCCCCGCCGTTTGGACGATATGGGCGCCGGCCCCGACCAATAAGAACGCGATCGCCGCGCTAACAACGCCAACCCATGGCGGCAACGCGCCTGCATTCATGTAACCGGACAAAACCAGCAGCGCGAAGGGCATGACAGCAAAGCCGCCGAATTGCAGCATTGACCCGCGGAAAACGTAAGGCGCTCGCCGCCAACCAAGCGCAGATACATGGTTGTCTGACCTAAAACCAATAAATGCGCGAAATGGAGCAAAAATGATTGGTAGAGAAATCATAAAGGCGACGATCGACGCTGGCACGCTCAATTCTACAATCATCACTCGGTTTAATGTGCCCACCAGTAAAACAAGCGCCATGCCAACGGACACCTGAAACAGAGACAGCCTGAGCAATCGCGTGAGGGGAAGCGACGGGGTGGCGACATCCGCAAATGGCAATAGGTGCGGCCCTAGGTTTGCGAGTTGGTTCACAGCAAAACGTCGATAAGACTGCAGCACGTTTCCGCCCTCGGCCATTCTTCACTTTGACTTAATCACAAGATTATTGATGCGCCTATTGCTCTGTACAGCTGAGCTAGAGCGCTTCGCGGATAAGTGTGTGCGGTTATCCGCAAAAGAAGTGCGACATAACAAAGACCTAGAGCCGCGTTCCGATTCTATTGGAACGCGAAAGGCCCTAGAGTCTAAAATGGGCGTTTCGCATCGTTAAGCTGCCCTTGCTCTTATCGCAGCTGATCAAAAAAGCACATGTGCATTTATAGGTCCGTGCGCCGCAGCTGTAAGTCAAACATACCTCAGCACCGCAATACGCAGCAGAATCAAGTAGCGTTTTCGATCAAACTAAAAGTTATGCGCCAATGCAGCGCGTCACGTGTTGAGGACCGGCACCTGCTCTGTGCGTTTGTTTTACACGAACAGAGATGATTTTTTATCTTTAGACCGTTCTTAAAAAAGCAATCCTGATACCGAGGAAATTGAGCCGTTCGACTTGGTCTCGTTTTTCAAAATGATGTCCCGCAGCTGTGCTTTGCTCAATCATCACTGCGCAAACAAGCGCAACAGGGCTTGCCTATTGCGCTTGCATTGGAATTTTAACGCAGCAGCGAAATTCGGTCCCATTCCGGGGATTTTTTTTAAGGCTTCGCGCCGGACTTTATTTCAGCGTCTGATAACGCGGCTGTTTGAACCGGCTCATCAAAGACGACCTTGCCGACACGACCGTCATCAAAAAGAACGACGGCCTGTTGTGTTGCACCGTCTGCGGATTTTTTGAAAACGACCTGGGCTCCATCAATTTCAACGGATGCGTTTTGCGTTTCGGTTGAAATCGCAGCACTAGCATCCGTGCTGCCCATATCCCGGCCCGAAAGGAAGTCTTCAACCCATGTGGTGTTCGTCACGATGCCCACGTGTACCGAAAAGGAACCGATAGCAACCGCGCCGAGGAGAGCTGGAATGCCAACAGTTGGGTTAACCACTAACCAGAGTCTAGCGTTGTTCATTGAGCTTGCCCCCTTATCCCAGCCACGGCGTTGTTAGCGCCACCAACACGTGCGCCAATAACGAAATCGCGCCAAAAACACGCGCTCCATCGATTAATTGGCTATGGACCTCTTCCGCCTCGGACAAGGTAAGCCCAGTCGGAAAGACTTTTTCAGGATCACTCATTTATTTCTCCTCTTATTGACCAGGGTTTTTATCAGCCTGAAGTTTTCGCCTTTAATTTGAGTTGCGACTTCCGCATTAGACGCATCAGCCGAAACACCGCCATTGTGCCTTGACACATTCTTTCGAACCGCGCTTTCACGGCGCCTCGATTGGCGCCATTACACCGCATTGCTCATTGCACTGACCAATTAACCACCATTACGACCGAAAAATCGGTATGCATGCCGATCGCGACGGCCGTTAGCGCTCTTGCTGCGTCAGTTTGTCACCCTTGCTTTATGTGCGCAAGTGAAAATTCCGATCCGGAGTGAAAAATCGCTTACGATGCAAAATTCATCCACTTGTTTTAAAACAATTATTTTGGATATTTACGCGACTTTCCCATGGAAGCCTTAAACTAAATGGCGCACAGAAATTTCGGAGTTTTGCCTCGAATCGCTTTCTCCCCTGCAAATGATCTCTTACGGGAAGCCGATCGTATGCGGTTTGTTGTCGCATACCAACACGGCTATTGTTGGATCCTCGGCCAGACACAAAGCGGCAGCGGCGTGGCTTGTATGACCCACAAAATTCATTGGCCACGCGTGCAGGCGGTTGAGTAACTGAAGCGTTTCGTGAAAGCTCGCGAACGCTTGGAAAAAAACGAAAAAGAACCTGGAGAGCTTATGACAACGGTCCATTCACGCCTTTACACCAAAGACGAAAATGCGACGAAGGTCGCCAAGGATTTACGGAAGGTCGGATTTTCCCAGACGCAAATTGATTTAATCTCGAAGTCAAAACCTAAAACGGCGTCGGCCACCGATGAAACGCCAAGTTTTGGCGGCGCGTCCGCCTCCGGAGAAACCGTAGACTCACTCGCTGCAAAAATCCGAGCCGCTGGCGTTTATGCTACAGCAGCTATGAAATATGCGCAGAAACTTACGGCAACAAACGCTCTTGTCGTTCTGCGAGCGCCATTTGGCCAATCAGGCGAAGCCATCCCTATACTGAACCAATTTGAAACTATTGATGCTGGCGCTAAATTCGAAGAGTTCTTTGGCGGCCGTGAGGCGTCGGCGCCGAACATTATTCGAACATCTGGTGCGCGCTCTATCATAAAGCGGCGAATGAGCACTGGGAAGAAAAGCACGATTGCGAACAAACCGTTTTTTTCTTCGAAAATCGGCATGAAGACAATTATTCAACCAAAGAAAAAGCCCGGCAACCTGAAGCGTGGGCCAATTTTTGGTCAGAATAATCTAATCAAACCGAAGACCCATGTCGGACGCCCCAAAAATCTGTTGAGCTTCTCCTCAACTCTCGGCGTACCACTTTTGTGGCGGGACTACCGTCGGGACGTGTAAGGCTTTTTGATTCCGTCTTCGCCCTACGCAACACTTCGCATGCCGACTGGAATTAATTTATTGGCATGCGAATGCTTTTTTCCTGCACGCCCCAAATCCAGCGTTTTTCTACAAAATCAGCGCGGCCGTCTTAAAGTGTTTCTTTGCGCTTCGGCTGGCATGAGATCGCTATCACCGGCGGAAGCCGAAAAACGAACTGACGGACTACAAGGCTGAAAAATGGCCGACATGGGTTTGATCGAAAAAATCTTCCAGCGACAGTAGTGATAAGCCTTATGGGCGAGTACCCCGTTTCTTCTGCGTATCTGGCGACCGGATGCGCGTAGCAATTTACGGGTCTACCCGCTTCACAAGCATGACATAACAATCATGACATAACAATCATGACATAAATATCGGCTGACTTGCGGCAAATCATACCGGCATACTCCCTCAGCTATAGTCTGTTTTCACATTCCCAAATCAATGTATATTTAGGTTGCGCACACGGCCTAAACGCCTGAGAGTAAGACGCGAGCGAACTGAAGTTATTGGCGAAGTAAGTGAGCGATATGGTTACGACGCCAATAATCAGCGCGCGACGTTCGCAAGAAGATCGACGCAGAGCAACATCAAAAAAACTGATCGAAGCGACGATCGCCGTGGTGATTGAGAAAGGCTACTCAGGCCTGAAGTCATCGACGATCGCGGAGCGCGCTGGTGTTACATGGGGGGCCGTACAACATCTGTTCGGCGAGAAACAAGCCCTGTTGCTGACCGTCGCAAATCAGACCTACGAGGAACTATCTTCAGCACTTGGCGCCAACGTATCCCACTCAGCAAGTCTCGAGGAAAAAGTCGACGAGCTGATTAGCGTTACCTGGCGGATTTATAAATCAGACGCCTATTTAGCGATGGTCGAAATCCTGCGGGGGTCAAGAAGCGACCCGACGTTCAACAAGAAAGTCCGTTCACGGCAGCAAGCCGTTAATGAAGATGTTCGCAAGGCGTGGTTAGATTTGTTTTCAAACGATCCCATTGATCCCGATTTGATTGACGAGGCGCGGGAGTTCGTGACAGTTACGCTCAGCGGTCTTGCTGCGAGACGCATCTTCCTTAAGCGGATCTCCGAACCCGACGAAATTTTTGAGAGACTGAAACAAGTCGCACTCAGTATACTATCTAATACTTCCTAAGTGCTTCTTTTTATGTCTTGAAACTTCCTCAGAGTGCAAGCTTAGACAGCATCCGCCAAGATCATCGAAGCGGCTTTCTCGCCAATCATTATGGTTGGCGCGTTCGTATTTCCACTGACGATTGTTGGCATTATTGAGGCGTCAGCTACACGTAAACAGCTGACCCCATGAACACGCAATCGGTGATCCACAACGCCTTGCGCAGCGGTTCCCATACGGACTGTGCCGCAGGGGTGGTGATGTTGGCCGCCATTAGATGCTACGTAATCGTCAATATCGGCATCAGTTTGACAACTCAGTCCGGGCGAAATTTCCTCGCCCATAAATTTCGAGAACGCATTTGTCGAGAGCAACGCCCGCACAATCTTGAAGGCGCGTCGCTGGGCCAAGCGATCATCTTCAGTGGCAAGAAAGTTGTAAGAAATCTTCGGTTGATCCGCAGGATCGCTTGATTTCAGCTTCACGCTACCGCGGCTGCTTGGCACGCTTTGGCACCAGGCAATATTAAATCCATGTCGGCTCATCGTTTTTCGCCCGTTCTCGCGCGTGTAATCGCCACAAAGAAGCTGGGTATCCGGCCGGGGAGCGCCATTATGACTTTTAATCATTGCGCCTGAATCAAAGGGAAAAAACGTGTAAGGCCCAGTACCCTTGAAAAGCAGCCGATAAAGCGCTGTCAGCGCACCCGGTATTTTCATGCTCGAATAAAGCGTCACTGGTTTCGACGCTGTACACTGAATATCAGCTCCGTAGTGGTCCATTAAATTCTGGCCTACATTTGGCTGATTTAAGACGACGTCGATCCCGAAACGTTGAAGCTCGCTTGCTGCACCTATCCCCGAATGCATTAAAACTTGAGGGGACTGAAACGCACCAGCAGACAATACCACTTCCCGACGGCATTTTGCCTGAAACGATTCGCCGTGTTGAGCGTAGTAAACGCCTACCGCCCGGTTTTCTTTGATGTCGATTTTTGTGACGTGTGCGGCGTAAGTAATTTTGAGGTTCGCCCGTGAGTGCCCCGTCCCCAGATAGGCGGCGCCTGTAGAGCATCGTTGGCCGTTCTTTAAAAACTGATTGTGATGATATCGTCCAAACCCCTCATACGTTGCTCCATTGAAGTCTTCTGTGGTTCCGAAACCAAGCTCTACACCAGCGTCAACCATTACATTGTGAATAGGGCTTTCTGATTGCGGCCCACGCACATTTAATGGGCCGTCAATACCGTGGAACTCACTGGGGCCCTTTTCATGGGACTCTGCTTTTTTGAAGAACGGCAAAACATCGTCATACCCCCAACCTTCAGCGCCCTGCGCTTTCCACCCATCGTAATCAAAGGGTGCGCCGCGCACATACAGCATACTGTTAATTAACGACGTACCGCCGAGCCCCCGCCCCCTCGGCGCTTTAATCACTCGGTTAGCCAGGTTTGGTTCTGGCTCTGTTTCAAACCCCCAATTGTATGATGACTTTCGGTCGAGGAAAAACACATATCCCATCGGAACTTTCACCCAAAACGGGTGTCGCGGAGGGCCAGCTTCAAGCAATAAAACTGTGTGTTTTCCGCTTTCGCTCAAGCGTGCTGCGATCGGAACACCAGCGCTTCCAGCTCCTATGACAATAAAATCAAATTCTTCAGTATTCTTCACAATTTCGATTCTTACTCATTGAAACTAGTCTCGCCAGCGAGGCACGACGGGCGGCAAACGGTATATCGATAAGCGATCTACGATTTTTCGATATTTATCTTCATCGCACAAAAGTCCAAAATCTAAATTGGCCGGCCTCACCAAGTGGTGCAGCCGGCCAATTCCTAGGCCCCTTAAATGTACTCAGTGGGTGTGTTAAAAACTTTTTCGAACACCACCGTACACGTATCTCCCCCGCAGATCACCAATTGATCGGTCCCAGCCATTATTTCCTGAGATGAAGAACGGCAAGGCGCCGTTCAAAAGGTTTTCAACCCCAATATAGGCGCGCAAACCATCGGTCAGCCAACTTGTCTTCTGATACTTCGAAAAATCGTACCCCAGCTGCATATCAACCGAGAGCCAGGCGTCCCGATCAAACGTTTCACCCATAAACACTTCGCTGATACCCGTTGAATAGTCGACGTTTGCAGCAAAATCGACAACGTCATCCGTCCAATTCATCCCAAAGATGCCGCGGAATTTTGGTATTGGTTGGCTGCGAGCAAAATTACCAAGGAAATCGGTTACAACGGGCCCTTCGACGAGCTCATTTGTGGTTTGTACAACGCCGTTTGTATAGAAATTAAAGGTCCCCGTCGCAGGCGTTTCAATTGTCTGACTAACGCTTATGTCAAATCCACGCACTGTGCGCTCGCCACCATTATTGAGCCTCACGTCGAGCGTTGGAACGTTGTTGGCATCGCGAGTAACTGAACCAGCGCTTTCGGTGCCGTTAAGGAGAGCCTCCGGATCTGGTGAACGGATCAAATTCGAGATCTCGAGGTTAAAATAGTCGAGGCTAATGAAAAGGCCTTGTACGAATGACGGTCGGACAACAGCGCCTACACTGAAGGCCGTGCCCTCTTCTGGGTCCAGATCTGGATTGCCGCCTTCGAAGAAAAAG